>CBDUUF010000477.1:0-1524 GCA_965370375.1 uncultured Desulfuromonadaceae bacterium | reverse complement strand
AGCAGCGGCTGTTTGTCGGGGTCGAGTTGTTCCAGCAGGTAGAGGCCATAGCCGGTCTCTTCGAGAAAGCTCAGTGGTTGCCATAGGCCTTTTTGGACATTCTCCGGGGAAAACGCCGGGTAGTCCCAATCGACGACTTTGAGGTAGCTTCTATTCCGCGATTTATCGAGTTGTTGCGACAGGGCTTGTGTAGACAGATCGATGGCCATGGGCAATGGTTGGCTGGTGGAGAGAACCAGGGCCTGTGATGGCCAACTGTCGTAGTCGGGCTCCTCGTCGCGCCCGGTGATGTCACTAAACAGTGGCGGGTTATCACTGGACGCGGCGGGCTCGCCTGGTTGGTAAATAAAGTCCTGTTTCAAGTCTTCGAAGGCGACCACGGTATAGTCGGCTGTCGGAACCAGGAAAAAGGCATCTTCACCGGCGCCCGGTGTGCGATAGTTAATCAGCTTCAGCCCGGCTTCGGTCTGCTGGTAGATGACCAGCAGTATTTTGTGCTCTCCTGTGGCACCCTCGATAGGGTCGATCCTGATATAGCCGTAGCTACTGTCGGCTCGTTTCAGTTCGTGCTTGAGTTTGTTGACGGAGCAGGCCGGCAGTAAGGAAGTAACGATAGCGGCAATGGCGATAGCGATGCGCATGGTAAACCCCAAGTTTGATTTGCTGGTCTGACATGATAGCAACCAGGCTTTTTTTATTCACAGGGAAACTGTTGGTGCCACCGGGCAAGACGCTATATTTCTGTGTCGAAACAAGGATTCCAACTTCCATGTTTTTGCTGACACGGCAATATCCTTTTTGCACTTTTTGCACTTTTTGCAATTAAGGACATGCCGCCATAGATTAGCGAAAATTTAGCGGGTTAAAAATAAAGCAATCTGACCCCTTCAAGAACAGCGACACCTTCAATCGGACTCCATCGTCTCAGTGATCACCCGCAGCGGATGATGAAGGGTTTTGTGTACCGGGCATCTATCGGCGATTTCCAGCAGCCGCTGGCGTTGTTGCGGGCTGAGATCGCCCTCGATACGAATCTTGCGAATGATGGTCTCCAGTGCGCCGCCGCTCTGCTCGCACCCCTCGCTGTCTTTTTCGTGGCAGCGCCGGTGACTCAACTCGACCTGGACATCGTCCAGTGACAGCTTTTTTCGATTGGCGTAGAGTCGTAGCGTCATCGAGGTGCAGGCGCCGAGGGCCGCGAGCAAATGCTCATAGGGGTCCGGGCCCGCGTTATCGCCACCGAATGCAGTCGGCTCATCCGCCAACCAGTAATGGCTGTCGGTGCTGATGTGCTGGGTGAACTTTTGATTCTTCTCCTCTACCAGCACATGGCCCTTGCTGACGGTCATGCGGTAGTGCGAGCTCTCGGGCAAATAACGGCTGGCCCAACCGGCTATCACCTCGGCAACGTAGTCGGAATCCTGCTTTTTACTCAGTAAATGGTCGGCCTGGTCGAGGCTGATAAAACTCTTCGGGTGTTTCGCCTCTCGGTAAATCTTCTCGGCTTCCTGCAAGGGTACGGTT
>CBDUUF010000476.1:0-1526 GCA_965370375.1 uncultured Desulfuromonadaceae bacterium | reverse complement strand
TTTCTTTGCGGCTTACCAAAGAAAATGAACACGGCTGTCGGGCCGAGACCCGACGGTTTTGGATTCTATTTATATGAGATATATGTAGCTAATTTTGACTTACAGGAGAAATGTTGATTGTCAGACTTGTTTCCCCGGTCGGTCGAGACCAGACGCGGCGGTAATGCCGCCGATGGTTAGCACGACCAGCATCAGGATAAATACAGGCCAGCCAAAATGTTGATAAACCGGTCCGGGCAGGCTGGACCCGAGCATACCGCCACCGTAGTAGAAGGCTACATACAACCCATTAACCATCCCTTTGTTTTTCAGGCCAAGGCTGTTGAGATAACCGCTGGCGACCGAATGCACCAGGAACATCGAGCCGCAGAATGGAAACATGAACAGGAAAAGTGATGTGGTGCCGGGTGTCAACATGCCGGCCAGTGCCAGAATAAGCCCACTCAAGCCGATGACCATAGTCCGGGACGTACCTTTGAGAAAACGACTGATCCGGACCGCATTCAGAGCTGTTACTATGCCGAGCAGATAACCGGAATACATGAAGCCGATACGCATTTCGCTGGCCGCTGTATCGAGCTCGGTCACCCGGAATGGCAGGTAATTCATGATGGCGGCAAAGACGAAAAACATGCAGAAGACGGTGATGTAGATCCGGCGGGGAGTCTTTTTGTAGAGGATCTCCAGAACTTGTCCACGCGGACGGTCTCCTTCCGGTGGCTTACCCGGTGCCAGGAAATTGAGTAACAGAAATCCGATCAGCAGACTGCCGCCAAGGAGATAAAAGCTGTAGTGCCAGCCGAACAGTGTGGCAATGCTGCCGGACATGGTCCGGCCGAGCAGGCCGCCGATGATCGTGCTGGCGATATAGATACCCATGGTTCGGCGGACTTCGCCGGTGGCACTTTCAGT
The DNA here is from genome assembly GCA_965370375.1 of uncultured Desulfuromonadaceae bacterium. Lineage (GTDB taxonomy): Bacteria > Desulfobacterota > Desulfuromonadia > Desulfuromonadales > UBA2294 > Kmv16. The sequence continues at coordinate 614 of CBDUUF010000476.1, read as the reverse complement.
CGAGACATAGGTCATCATCGCTGTCAGGATTGCCGGGATCATCAAGCCTTGTAACAGGCGAACGGCAAACAGCGACCAGATCGTGCTACAAAGTGGGAACAAAAACTCGGCAATGGCCAGCACCAGAACGGCAAAGCGCAGCAGTTGGCGCGGGGTGAAGGCACAGAGGATGCGTCCGTAGAGCAAAGGGGCGATGCATAGCGGCAGAAAGGCGATGGTGGTCAGTGAGGCCGCCAGGTCACGGCTGATCTGAAACTCTGTCGCCAGCAACGGCAGCAGCGGCTGCGGGGCGTAGAGGGCCGATAGTGTCAAAACAGTGATCAGGATGACGACCGGCATGGCGGTGGATGACTGGGTCAATGTGCTTCTCTCCAGTTGGCACCGCAGCCGACTTCGACCAGTAGCGGTACTGTTATATCGACTGCGTTCTCCATCTCTTCGCGGACCAGGTCGATCATGGTTTGTTGTTCTTCATGCGGCACTTCGAACACCAGTTCATCATGTACCTGCAGCAACATGCGACTCTGCAACTTTTCAGTCTTAAGGCGTCGGGTAACATGGATCATGGCGACTTTGATGATATCGGCGGCTGATCCCTGTACCGGGTAGTTGAT
>CBDUUF010000475.1:0-1528 GCA_965370375.1 uncultured Desulfuromonadaceae bacterium | reverse complement strand
TCACCGGTCTTATTCCACACAGCCTGGGTGGAGATTTCAAAGGACAGGTATCTCTGAGTGGCCTCGCCACCACCGAGTCCGACATGCCTGAACTGGGTCGAAGGGCAGGTATTGTTCAGCAGAACCCGGAGTCGCAGATAATTGGGCTTACCGTCAGCGAGGACGTCGAATTCGGGCTGGAAAATCTGGCCTTGCCGATCGCTGACATAAACAAAATAGCATCTTCCGCTCTTGCGGACGTCGGACTACAGGATTTCGCCGATCGCTCACCGTGGAGTTTGTCGGGCGGCCAAAAGCAACGGCTCGCGATCGCCTCGTCACTGGCGTTGCAGCCAGGTGTCCTGGTGCTTGACAATCCAACTGCCGAACTCGATCCGATCGGTCGTGCAGAGGTACTGAGTACGATCGCAAAACTCAATCGAGAGCAGGGCATAACGATAATAATGGTCACGCAGGAAATTTTCGAAGCTCTGCCCTATGCGGACCGTCTGGTGGTGATCGAAAACGGCAAGATAGAAATTAACGGTGAGCCTCGGCAGGTATTGCAAGAACCAGAGCGTCTGCGGGCGCTGGGTCTAAAACTACCGGACATCATAGAACTGGCGGACGCTCTGTCGCTTCGTGGCTGTTGGGACGCTCCAATGCCGATGACGATCGATGAGGCAGAGCGCGAAATTCGCAGTGGCGGGATATCTGTAAGTTCAGGTAGTGCGCCAGAAATTCAAAAGCGACTGCCGAAGACCGGAGATTCACTGGTCCGTTTTGCAGATGTTCGCTTTGCATATGGGTCTGGTCGCGAGATACTTCGTGGCATTGACCTGACAATCGGGGCAGGCGAGTTTGTTGCAATTATGGGTGCAAATGGCGCCGGTAAAACAACGCTCGGCAAGCATCTAAACGGCTTGCTGCGACCAACGGTGGGTCGGGTTATCGTCAATGGCAAGGACACGCTCGAAAACAGTGTTTCGGACATGGCCGATTCGGTTGGCTATGTATTTCAAAACCCGGACCATCAGATTGTGTCTCGACATCTTGCCGATGAGTTATCACTAGGACCAAAAAATCTTGGCTGGCCACAGGATCGTATTGATGCAGCCGTTGACCGGGTCATGTCCTTGTTCGATTTTACCGATCGAGATGCCGATCCGTTTTTTATGGGTCTGGCAGGACGCAACCTGGTCGCGCTCGCATCTTCACTGATGATGGAGCCCCGGATACTGGTTCTCGACGAGCCGGCGACCGGAGCGGATCAGGGCATGGTCAAGCGACTGATGAAGCAGGTTGCGACGCTACACCAGGACGGGTTGACGGTTGTCATGATTACGCACGATGTCGCTATAGTGGCAGATTACGCCGAAAGACTGATCGTGGTTAACGATGGCCTGATTGCTTTCGATGGAACTCCTTTAGATGTGTTCAGTTCCGGTGAAGCGCTCGAAGACTGTCGGATATCGCCACCACCGATTCTCCAGCTTACGACCCGACTTGTTGACCTGGGTGGGCCAGCGCTTTGCAAGGTTGCAGATGC
>CBDUUF010000474.1:0-1529 GCA_965370375.1 uncultured Desulfuromonadaceae bacterium | reverse complement strand
ATGATCGCCTGGTTTTTTGCACGCCACCCACTGCCTCCTCGTTGGTTTCATTTTATTCTTGCTGGAATTTTGATTGTCATCCCGACCCTGCTAATTGCTAAACAGCCCGATCTCGGTACTTCGCTGCTGATCGTGGTCGCCGGCTTTGCAGTGATCTTCTACGCTGGTCTCGCCTGGCGTTTTATGATCGCATTAGCAGTGGCAGCAGCTGGTTTAACCCCGATATTATGGAATTACATGCATGCTTACCAGCGCAACAGAGTATTAACATTCCTCAATCCGGAAGCGGACCCTCTCGGCAAAGGCTATCACATCATTCAGTCAAAAATTGCCATCGGCTCAGGAGGCATCTACGGCACAGGATGGTTACAGGGTACCCAGTCACGGCTCGACTTCCTGCCCGAGAGTTCAACCGACTTCATCTTCTCAGTCTTCGCTGAGGAGTTTGGGCTTTTCGGAGCACTGGTACTCTTGGCAGTCTACCTGTTGCTCACCAGTCGCTGCTTCAACATCTCCCTGTACGCCCGCGACAGTTATCAAAGACTGTTAGGTGGTTCGCTCTCAATCACTTTTTTCATCTATGTCTTTGTTAACATCGGCATGGTCATCGGCATCCTTCCTGTTGTCGGTGTTCCGCTGCCTCTGGTCAGCTATGGCGGAACATCAATGGTCACATTACTTGCGGGGTTTGGAATTTTAATGTCTATTCAGACCCATAAAGAGGCTGCCAAATGAGCCGCGATAAAAAACGAGGCCGATAGCAATGCTTGTTTGAGAGCCCAAGATCGCTTAATATCCACGAAGCTGGCTCAGCAGAGACTGATTGACTACGGGTTTGCCTGACTTGTCCGGCGAACCCTCGTGACGATCACTACTTTCAGACAGCCAGCTGGCGTTTCTCTCTGTTTTAATCTACTGCGGCACACAGCCCGACAACCTGCTATGAAGAACCCGATTTCTGACCGTATTGAAGACGTTCATAACCGTCTTGATACCCGAAAAATTGCCATCGACCTTGTCGGCATAAAGTCGATCAAACACCCGGTTGGTGTGGTCAATCGTGATGGCTCGATACAAAACAGCATTGGCGAATTCAATATGTATGTCAACCTTCCGCATGACCAGAAGGGCACGCACATGTCGCGCTTTAATGAAGTTCTCAATCAGCAGTTGAATGAGATCAACCTCGCCACTATTGGCGACGTCGTTGCCAAAATGACCCGACGTCTTGAAGCACAGTCCGGCTATATCGAAGTAACCCTGCCTTTTTTCGTCCGTAAAAAAGCTCCGGTCAGCCAACTGGAGAGCCTGTTGGATTACCAGGTATCTTTGGTAGTCCAGTGGCAAGAAGAGAGTGGTGAGGCCGACATACTGCTTAGTGTGGTGGTTCCGGTCACCAGTCTCTGTCCCTGCTCGAAAAAAATTGCCGATTATGGTGCTCACAATCAGAGTTAGAATTACACTTTCAGAGTACGTATGCTAGAAGAGCTGTTGCTTTAATATAAAAACGACATTATTAAGAAATAAGC
>CBDUUF010000473.1:0-1547 GCA_965370375.1 uncultured Desulfuromonadaceae bacterium | reverse complement strand
GTAAATCTGCTAGATTGGCACAGCCGGTGTAACCCATACCTGCCCGCAGGCCACCTAGGAGTTGGTGAATATTGTCCGATAATGGACCACGATAAGGAACCCGTCCTTCAATTCCTTCCGGAACCAGTTTCACATCCGACTCGACATCGGCCTGGAAATAGCGATCTTTACTCCCCTGCTTCATCGCGCCGAGACTACCCATACCGCGGTAAGACTTATAAGTTCGACCTTGATAGAGAATCGTCTCACCAGGTGACTCTTCAGTACCGGCAAACAGCGAGCCGATCATGATAACGTCAGCACCGGCAGCGATCGCTTTTGGCAATTCTCCGGAATATTTGATGCCGCCATCGGCAACCAACGGGACACCAGATTTTTTGGTTACTGTTGCCACATCCATAATTGCTGAAATTTGCGGGACACCGACACCGGCGACAATACGGGTTGTACAGATGGAGCCAGGTCCAATGCCGACTTTAACCCCATTGACACCGGCTTTTATCAAAGCTTGAGCCGCGGCAGCTGTAGCAATATTTCCAGCGATCAGCTCAACATCCGGATACTGCTTACGAACAGCAGTAACCGAGTCGATAACACCTTGTGAGTGGCCGTGAGCCGTATCAATCACCACAACATCAACACCGGCCCGAACCAAAGCTTCCATCCGTTCGTCACGATCATCACCAACTCCAAGAGCCGCTCCGACACGTAAACGACCAAACTCATCTTTACAAGCATTCGGATATTTACGAACCTTTTCGATGTCCTTGATCGTAATCAGCCCGGTTAGATTATAGTTGTCGTCAACGACCAACAGCTTCTCTATCCGGTGTTTATGCAGATGGTGTTTTGCCTCTTCTAGAGTCGTCCCGGGCGGGACAGTAACCAGATTTTCTTTGGTCATAACCGCAGATATCGGTTGTTCAAAATTAGTTTCAAAGCGCAGGTCGCGGTTAGTAAGAATGCCGACCAGTTTTTTATTCTTGGTTATCGGAATACCGGAAATCCGGTATTGTTTCATAACTTCGAGTGCTTCAAATATTTTCTGATCAGGACCCATGGTAATCGGATCGACTATCATGCCACTTTCTGATTTTTTAACCTGATCAATTTCAACAGCCTGCTCCTGCGGTGTCAGGTTTTTATGGACGATACCCAGGCCACCTTCACGCGCCATACAGATAGCGGTACGCGCTTCGGTTACGGTGTCCATTGCCGCAGAAAGCAACGGAATTTTTAAGCGAATTCCGGTAGTCAACTGTGTCGAGAGGTCGGCTTCTTTAGGCAAAACAAGAGAATGATCGGGGACAAGCAATACATCATCAAAAGTAAGACCTAGACGAATTACAGGGTCCGGCATAAGCGACTCCTTTTAAAACGATCTTGTTGTAAAAATTGCATTTGCGAGGATGAACATCGCAACGCGCAAAGGTGAAAATTATAATCGAATAACTTACAGAGCAAGCAAAGCCCAGTCAAGAAAATTCCGGACAATTTTGATCATTCTAAACCTGTTGAAGATAAAACCAAGGCTCCCTCGCGGGAGC
>CBDUUF010000472.1:0-1555 GCA_965370375.1 uncultured Desulfuromonadaceae bacterium | reverse complement strand
CCACGCGAATCGCCAGACACATAAAATGCGGCACCAGCCACAAAACCATAAAAATCAACAATGAACAAAGCCGCGGATCGAGTAACGAACCAGACGCCGCCAACCAGCCAGCAGCAACCGGCAACGCCCCGCTTATCGCCCCGGGGAAAAGCGCCAATGAAGAATATTGTTTAACAGGAGTATAAAGGCCGTTGTAGATCAACAGCGCCAACAGACTCGCCAGAGCAGTCGGGCCGTTGATGGCAAACAGCAGCGCCAACCCGATAGCTGCACAACTCGCAGCAAAAAAAAGCGCTTCACCGCTGGTCATTATTCCGGCAGCCAGGGGGCGCAACCGGGTTCGCGTCATTAGGGCATCGATTTCACGCTCCTGAAGCTGGTTCAGGATCGACGCTGCCGCCGACAGCATGAAGATTCCGAGCCAGAGCGCCAGCGCGACCGGCCACACACGAACACCTGCGGCCACAAGATAACTGACCAACGCACTGCACGCGACCATGCCGGTCAGACCCGGACGGGTCATCAACAGCAACTGGCCAATAGTCGGGAACGCTCTGGAAGAGAGGACCGCCATCTCTATTTAAGGCCCTTCAGGTAGTCAACCAATGCTTGTAACTCCGCAGCACTCAAATGATCGTAAGCCGGCATAATCGGCGGAAAGCCTTCGACAATTTCTTGTTCCGGCTGGGCGATGGCACGCAGTAAATATGCACCATCCGCCGAGATAGTCCCCGCACCTTCAAGGACCGTTTCACGGCCGAAGATAGATTTGAAAGTTGGCCCGACCAGTTGCGAACCGTCGGTTGAATGGCAGCCGAGGCAGCCATTTTCCTTGGCGACTTGCTCACCGTCAAGACCGGCATGCGGCGCACCGGCCAGCAAGAAATCGAGCATGACTTCAAGGTCTTCATCCGGTATTGCACCGGCAAACGGCGGCATGACCGGCGGGGAACCCTTAACGATCTCAACCTCCGGATCGAGAATAGCCGTCCGTAAATAGTCGCGATCAGCTGTGATCTCAGTCTCCTTACCGTCGCGTTCGACAACTGTCGCCCGTCCGGCAATGCCAGCAAAAGTCGGCCCGACCGAATCAGAACCATCGAGGCTGTGGCAGCCGAGGCAGCCATATTGATCAAGCAGGACTTGTCCAGCAGCAACTTCCGGCTGTTCGAATTTGACCCATTCATCAAACTCGGCCTGTGGCAAAGCCTCGACTGTGGTGATCATATCTGCATGACCAACCCCGCAGTATTCAGCGCAGAAAAGATTATAACTACCAGGCTCTTCGGCATTGAACCAGACCCAGGTGGTCATCCCCGGCACGACATCCCGTTTGACGCGAAAAGCCGGCACATAAAACGCGTGTAGCACATCCAGCGCCTCGAGCTTGACCTTAACCGGCGTCCCAACCGGAACATACAGTTTGTCGGAACTTTTCCCGCTGGCATATTTGAAATTCCACGACCACATCCGGGCCGTGGCATCAACCTGAATTGCCCCGTCCGGAATCCGCTGCAACGACAGGTAGCCTTCCCAACCGAACCAGAACATGGCC
>CBDUUF010000471.1:0-1567 GCA_965370375.1 uncultured Desulfuromonadaceae bacterium | reverse complement strand
TTAAAGTCTCTTCTGGACAGCAGATAATCGGGGATTTCAGTCGTCTTTTCAGTCTTTCACATCATGTGAAAGAGTTATCAAAACGAAACTAAACGGGGAAATTGATGTTCACGAGATCTGCAACTCTGACCCAAAACTTGTATTTGTTCTTCATGATATTGGTGATAGCCGTCTTGACTTTTGGAGGCTGCGCATCCGATGGCAACGAGGATGACAGCGCAACAGTGTCATTGATCACGGATGCAACTGCTGATAATTCATTTTCGTCGGGAGGGGAAACCCGAACTTATCGGCTGTATGTTCCCGATGGAATTACAGACGATGCTCCCCTGGTTTTTGTCCTGCATGGTTATGGCGGTATTGCAGCCAGTTTGACCTGGACAAAAATGAGCACCGCCGCCGATCAATATGGTTTTGCCGTTGTTTATCCCCAAGCGCTGGAAGAGGACGGTACGCCGAGATGGCAGTCCGGTCGGTCGACAGATACCAGCATTGATGTCGATTATCTGACGGCACTCGCCCAGTTCCTGCAAAGCGAATTAAGCCTGAGCACCGAGCATACCTTCGTCACCGGGATATCCAATGGTGGGGATATGAGTTACCGGCTGGCCTGCGAAGGCTCCGATGTCTTCAAAGCGGCCGCACCTGTTGCCGGCTGCATGTTCGAACTGCTCAGAGATAGTTGTAGCCCCGCAGACCCACCGCCGATTCTGGAAATTCATGGAACTGATGATGGCATTACGCTGTGGGACGGTGATCCTGATTATGCCGATGGATTGGAGCCATATTTGGGAACCCTGGATGTTATTGACTTCTGGCAGCAACAGAATGATTGCACACCGACGTCGACTGAAACCCTGCCGGATACCGACACAACTGATGGCAGCACGGTGGAGGTCATCAAATGCACCGGCGGAACAGATGGGAATGAAGTCTGGCTATATAAGGTAATTGGTGGGGAGCATTGGTGGCCAGGAGTTTCCGGCAGCATGGATTTTGATTCAACCGAAACAATCTGGTCTTTTTTCAGTCTCCAGATCAGCGACTAAAATCAGGGATAACAATGCTGCCAACGGATCAGCCACTTTGATACTGCTGGCGGATTGTTTCTTCATATTGAGGTCTATGGGCCAGAAATTTAAGGGGTCAGAGCCCTTAACGGCTCTGCCCCTTTACTCTAACCCCATTACTTTCAACAAGATCGAACCAGTTCAAATCTCAAATCGAAGATGCACTTGAAAGGCGTCTGTGTAGCGACCGACGCGGCAGGCCAGTAGTTCATCTCGACGTTGATGTTCGAATGATAGTCACCGGCCCAGGCAGGATCGTTACTGTGGTTCCATACGCCTTGCAGGTTGGCAGGCAGACTGCCGGGGCGGGAACAGCTGATCAGCAGATAGCGTCCGAACTGGCAGAACAGGGCTTCGAGCTCCGGATCGGAGGCTTTATCACGGGTGTATGCTTCCAGGCGCTCGAGCGTGCTCCTGGCGGCCAGCGCCGGCGCGGTCTTGCCTAGGTTGATTGAAAAGCGACGGAACAGCGATTGGTAATCGGCCACATGCTCGGC
>CBDUUF010000470.1:0-1567 GCA_965370375.1 uncultured Desulfuromonadaceae bacterium | reverse complement strand
GTTCATCCGTATGCATGATGGAACCCTCACCCTGAAGAGTTCACCAGAATCCGGCACTTCAGTCTCTATTACCCTGCCCCTCTAATCACGCAAAACCGCCAATAAACCGGCCTGACCGGTGTTTTTAACATTCCCCTTGGCGCAGCACTGTGCTATATTTTTTAATTCAGCAACATTAGATTAATGGGGGCAATATGTTTCGTGGTACGACAATAATCTGTGCACGGCGACCGGGTGAAGTAGCGCTGGCCGGAGATGGGCAAGTCAGCCTCGGCGACACCGTGCTAAAACATACCGGCAACAAGACCCGAAGACTCTACAACGATAAGGTCATAGCCGGTTTTGCCGGCAGTACGGCTGATGCCTTTACGCTGTTTGAAAAATTCGACGCCAAGCTTGAGGAGTTCAGCGGCAACCTGCCACGCGCGGCCGTCGCCCTGGCTCGTGACTGGCGCTCCGACCGGGTGCTGCGTCGGCTCGAAGCGCTACTGATCGTCGCTGACATCGAGACAACCCTGATTATCTCCGGTGCCGGTGATGTGATCGAACCGGATGACGGCATCGCCGCCATCGGTTCCGGCGGCAGCTATGCAACCGCTGCCGGACGTGCTTTGCTGCGCAACACCGAGCTTAACGCCAGAGCAGTTGCTGAAAAATCTATTTATCTGGCGGCCGAGATCTGTGTCTACACCAATGACCGGGTGACCGTTGAGGCGTTGCCGTGACCAACTTTACTCCGCGCGAAATAGTTTCCGAGCTTGATCGCTATATCGTTGGTCAACGCGAAGCCAAGCGGGCTGTCGCCGTAGCCTTGCGTAACCGCTGGCGTCGACAACAGGTCAGCCCGGAACTGCGTGACGAGATTGCGCCGAAGAATATCATTATGATCGGCCCGACCGGGGTTGGCAAAACCGAGATTGCCCGGCGTCTGGCCAAGCTGGCTCAGGCCCCGTTCATCAAAGTTGAGGCGAGCAAGTTTACCGAGGTTGGCTACGTCGGTCGCGATGTCGAGAGCATGATCCGCGATCTGGTTGATCTGGCCATCCATATGGTCCGCGAAGAGGAAGCCCAGAAGCAGAAGATCAAGGCCGAGCACCTGGCTGAAGAACGGTTACTCGACATCCTGCTGCCCGGCGAACCGGAAACTCTGTCAAACGAAACCGAAGCAGCGTCCAGCAAGGCGAATACTCGCGAGAAACTGCGCAAGCTGCTGCGCAAGGGCGCCCTCGATGAGCGTTATGTAGAAATCGAAACCGAAGATTCCAGCATGGCCTCAATGCAGCTTTTCACCCCTTCGGGGCAGGAGGAACTCGGCTTCAATATCCGTGACATGCTCGGCAACATGTTTCCGAAAAAAACCTCGCAGCGACGGGTCAAGGTACCAGAGGCATTTCAACAATTGATTGTCGAAGAGGCCGAAAAGCTGGTCGACATGGACAAGGTCCAGACTCTGGCCCGGGAGCGGACGGAGCAGAGCGGCATTGTGTTCATCGACGAGCTGGACAAGAGTGCCAGCCGCGAAGGCGGCCACGGCCCGGAGATCTCGCGCGAAGGCGTACAGCGCGAC
>CBDUUF010000469.1:0-1596 GCA_965370375.1 uncultured Desulfuromonadaceae bacterium | reverse complement strand
CAGCATGTTGGCGCCTTCCTCGTTCATGTCGGCATTCGTCAGTTTGTTGGCACCTTCTGACAGCGTATTGATCATGCCGGAGGTGAAATCCAGACGAGCGGTGACAATATTCAAGTTCGCGGACAATTCACTGGATTCGGACCGCAGGGTTGCAATCGCGGTATCGAGCTCATCAATATCGGCCTCAATCGCAGTCGTACCAAGTGTAAAAGTAGTGCCGTTGCCGGTGACCCAATCAGAGGTCGCAACCTCTCCGATTTGGATTTCACTGTCTGTTCCGGACTCAACTACTCTGGCGTCAAAACCTACCAGATCCAATGTGGCGCTACCGGCGGCATTGAATTTAACCGTCAGTTCTGCCGATGTGGTATCGTCGGTCAGCAGGTTGTTACCTTTGTACCCGGCATCGACGGCCAGACTGTTGATCTGGGCACGGATTTCATTAAAGGTCTTGACGTTGTTGGCCGCCGCGGCTGAGGTTGTTGCGGAAAGCGCAGACTGGGCCAGAGTTTTGGCGGATTGAATCAGGGTCGTGATGGTCTCGATGCCCTTATCCGCCGCCTTGATCAGCTGAATTACTTCACCCATTTCATCTTTACGAGCGGTGAGGTCGGATGCGCGTTGCATATGACCCTGGGCGGCAAAAAAGTTAATGGGGTCATCCAAAGCGGAGTTTACCCGTTTGCCGGTGGAAAGTCTTAACTGGGTTGACTCCATTAATTTGGCTGTCTGTTGAAGGTTGAACAAATTGGTCTGCATGCCTGCGGTTAATGCTATTTCGCTAGTTGCCATGATTCTACTCCTTTTCTAGAGTTTTTATTTTTGGCTTTCTTGCCAAAGTTTTTTGTTTTGCCGACCTAATCGGCGTTTTGTAAGGCATCTACCGGTCTGTCCTTTTTTACCCGCCTCCTTTCAAGACCATTATTTTGCCTACAACCTGTTTATCGGATAATATTTGAGGAACTTTAGTTTTTTTTTGTTTTTCGGCCTGAATATTTCCGGGAAAACTGATTTAAAAGTCAGTTTTTTCAGTACTTTTGTCCGATATCAAAGCCACAACGCAGACTTGCTTTGAGCTAAAATCATATGTTTGAGAAGTCTTCTATTAATAAGGTGCTAAACATTCCGGGAAAAACGGGGAAGGCGAATAATGGTATGGATATTGCTACTTTTATAAGACTGAAATTGAAACGAAAGCGAAGCGAACTAAGTACACAACTTCATAAATACGATAACATATAAAAAGCTCACCGCAGAGCTCGCAGAGAGCGCAGAGAAAGACTCAAAAGTTATCGACCGGCTCCGCCGGGAACGGAAAAAATATTTTGTCGCTCTGCGTTCTTTGCGAGCTCTGCGGTTAATTGGAAAACGTTACAGTATTTGTGAATACATGCACTAAGTCATCCCGTGCTGAAAGACTGGATCCAAATGAGGTCTAAAAAGAAGAAAACAAAAAAAAATAATTCTTCCGTAAGGAAACGGAAATCTGCAACAAGACGACAATCGGTTAACAAAGAATCAATGCCGGTCCGTGCTTTGTTGAAAAAAGTGGTTTCCTGTCATCAATCCGGACAACTGGTTGATGATGAGCGATAT
>CBDUUF010000468.1:0-1604 GCA_965370375.1 uncultured Desulfuromonadaceae bacterium | reverse complement strand
TTTGCCGGCTTTGCACGCATGTAGGTAAACCAGCCATGGCGGTCGGTCGCTAGCAACCACAGGCCTATGGGTATCGGCTCCAGTACAAACAACCAGATGATATAGCTGAAGGGATTACCCGCGGCACGCACACCCATGCCATCGGCAACGGTGTAGGCGGCGATCAATACCGAGGTGGCAAGCCCCCAACGCAAGGCCAGCGGTGGAATTTTACCGATCGCACCACCAAAGAAGGTGATGCTGATCAGTCCCAGGCTGACGAGCCCGATACCGAGCATGGCACCAGCTGACAGAAATTCATTTGCAAACAGTGCGGCGCCTAGCACCACCAGAACCGGTGCCAGTCCACGAAACAGCGGGTAGACTTGCGACAAATCTCCGCTGCGGTAAGACTTCGACAGCGTGTAGTAATAAAGCGTATGAATTAGCGTCGAAATCAGCAACATGGGCCAACTCGACGCGAGTGGAATGGGAAACAGGAATAACAGAGGTAAACAGCAAATCGCCGAGATCAGGCGATAGGAGGCGATACTGAATTGTGGCGAGCCTCCCGACTTCGCCATTGCGTTCCAGCTTGCATGCAACAAAGCGGCAAGCAGCACCAGGGCAACAATCAGCGGCGTCACAGCAGTATCAATTTATCCCGATCGTGCGCAGAGGCAAAACCCTGCGCTAGCTTGACTTGGTGAGCAGCCCGCAGACCGGGCCGCAGATAGACACAATTACTTGACTACCGTCACCGTGCAACGCGAATGTCGCACTACCTTGGCTGCACAGGAACCCAGTAACAGGCTCTCAATCTGAGCATTGTGTGAAGCCATCACGATCAGATCGATATTGCCGATTTTTTCCTGCTTTAAAATTTTCTCGGCATGATTGCCCTCGGCCACGACAGCATCAACTTCAATATCGTCAGGAACATTGTCATCGATGTATTTCTTCAAATGACGAGCAACTTCTTTCAATGCCTCCTTGACGGCCCCTTCTTCAAAGAAAGAAGCGACTAGCGGCGAACCGAAACCCGGGGCAACAGTCATTACCGTCAACTGCGCCTTTGATCGCCTGGCTTCCTCAACCGCAATCTTGAGCGCCCTGGCGGATTCAACGGTATGCTCCATATCGACTGGTAACAGAATATTTTTATACATAGCTAAGCTCCTGCAGGAACTATCTTGTCCTGATCTCGTCGTGCCGTTTGGGTTTTCCAGACAACCATTAACAGTAGAATCGCCGGAATAAAAAACCAGCGTTTATCCGGTGTGTCTGCTCTTTGCTGCACGTCGACAACCTCCCAGTCAAAATCGAGCTTCTGTTTTTCTGCGGCGCCGCCAAACACAAGGCTATCTATAAACATCTTGCCGTCTTCCTGGCGGAGCTCCAGACCGGCCGCCATTGCCAGACGGTCCTTACCCGCTCCCGGACTGCCCACCGGCAGCATGACGACCTTGTCGACCATGTCGCCTTCCAGGGTTTCACCGACAACGTGGACTCTCAACAAACCATTGTCAGGTAGCGCTTCGGCCACCTGGTAGATTTTACTGGCCTCGACCTTCTCGAGCGGATCGTACAGCTTATCCATGAAAAATCCAGGACGGAACAGGGTG
>CBDUUF010000467.1:0-1614 GCA_965370375.1 uncultured Desulfuromonadaceae bacterium | reverse complement strand
AACAGCATAGCCTTGAGGTTTTAGCTCCATTAAATCGCCATATTCTTTGACCATTTCACTAAAGCTATAGCCAGGCTCTTTACTTTCACTACCTGAACCATATTCCTGTCCATGGATTCGGCAATGAAAGGCCAGGGCACCACCGGCATGCTCCTCTTCTGTCGAACCATAAAGATTAGCGGCATAACCTATCTGAGTTTTTACCTCTTTCTTACAATAGCCAAAATAGTTATCCGCCAACAGTGTAACGATAACCCCTCGTTCATCTCTGGCGGTTAATTTAAACGCTTCTCCACCATTATATAATTCGTTATCATCCTGCCAGCACATGCCATCATGCCGTTGCCGTTCAGTAGCGTCGTCCCACTGTGGCAGACCGAGTTCCTTTTTTGTTAGATGGACTAAATGCGGTGCCAAAATCACACAGCCACTGTGCCCGGTCCAATGCTCGACATCGAGCGCAGCATCAAATTCCGGTAAAGCAGGATTTCCACCATTGCCAAAGATACTTTCAACAAAATCGAGATTACTGACCAGTGTACCTGGCGCAAAAAAACGAATTTCCATACTTTTCTCTTCTGCAATGCCGGGTATCGCAGGCGATACTGTTGGCCTTAATAACAGAGAGGTAAACATATAAGCCGGTGTTTTTTCATTCGCTGTATAGGGTAGCAGCATCATCTCTTCAGGCGGGGTAAAAGCCTGCTGTAACATCCGCGCAAAAGCCTGCTTAGGTACCTCTTTTTTATCGCCCGGAACAGGCAAACCACCCTCAGCAATATGAAACGAACCTTTGGTTGTTCTACGGTCCGAAGCCGGATTATGCAACACACCCTGCCTGACCCGGTAACTGGCAACAGACTTCGAGTGAAATTCATCCTTACCCATCGGCAGAGAGAGCTCTCTGGCGATTCCGTGTCGATCCAGTTCAAAAGTGGTTGTCGGTAAGGTTGGAACGGTGTCGAGGTTAAGGTCGGACAGATAGCTATCGATAAAATCCTGGATCCGTTGGTCGGCTGGATAGTTATAAGAGGCAAGCTGCCGATTTTTTTCGACAAAGCTTCGCAACATGTCATCAGCCGTTGTCATGAACTCTGCTGAATCACCCTCTAAACAGGTCGGTTGGCCACAAGAAGCCAGCTTCAGATTAATGTACAGATGCAAATCCTGCCGTAGTTGGGCGGGGTCCAGCTCAGAAGCATTAAAACCAAGTGCTCGATAATAGTCCACATTCATCTCCATGCATGCCTTTTCGGATGCAACTTTTAAATTAAAGGAAAAATCAGCGTAACTATTCAGCTACAGGGGATGTAGCTGAAAGTTACAAATCAGCATCCACTCTTTTCGTTCAACATCTGCTGCGCCAGTTCGGCCATATTCTCCGAGCCACCACCCGCACCAAGCTTCTGCTTAACCTCTTTGAACGCCTGACGTTGGTTTTCAGCATAGTCATGATCGGTCAGAATTTTTTCAATCTCGTTGAAAACCCGCTGCGGGGTCGCCTGGTACTGGATAAACTCTTCGACAATCCGACGACCGGCAACAATATTCGGCAAACCAATAAAGGGCTGTTTGATCAACAGACCTCCCAGTATATAGGTCACCCATGAAAGA
>CBDUUF010000466.1:0-1614 GCA_965370375.1 uncultured Desulfuromonadaceae bacterium | reverse complement strand
TTCCAGCAGTGTTCTCAGCAGTATGTTATTCAGTGCATGGCCTGATTTGTATCCGGTAAATGAGCCAATCAGGCTATGACCGAGCAGATAGAGATCACCGATCGCATCAAGGATCTTGTGTTTGACAAACTCATCATAGGAGCGCAGACCATCCTCATTGAGGATCTCTGAGTCATCGACCACGATAGCGTTGTCCAGACTGCCACCCAGTGCCAGATTATTGGCTCTGAGGAGTTCAATATCTTTCATGAAGCCGAAGGTGCGTGCGCGGCTCACCTCTTTGACAAACGTAGTGGTGGAGAAGTCGATGCTGGCGGTTTTACTCTTCTCCTCAAATGCTGGATGCTCGAAGTCAATTGTGAAGGTGACTTTGAAGCCGTTGAAAGGCTCAAAGCAGGCCCATTTGTCACCCTCGGCCGCGACGATTTTCTCCTTAATTCGTAGATACTGCTTTGGCGCATCCTGCTCTTCCATCCCGGCTGATTGCAGTAAAAAGACAAATGGTCCGGCGCTGACATCCATAATAGGTACTTCGCCAGCGCTGACATCAACAAAGGCATTATCGATGCCAAGTCCGGCGAACGCAGAGAGCAGGTGCTCAACGGTTGAAATTCTCGCGCCGCCTTCAACAAGTGTGGTTGACAGTTGTGTATCGCCAACATTTTCCGGTCGGGCCGCGATGACGACAGGTTTATCCAGGTCCACCCGGCGAAATTGGATGCCGTTATTGGGTGGAGCTGGTCTAATCGTCAGGTAGATCTTTTCGCCGGTATGCAAGCCAACCCCGGTTGCCGGAATCGAATTTTTGAGTGTTTTTTGCCTAATCATGTCCGTCAATTTTAAAGCAAGAAGATTTTTCGTAGAGAAAAACCCGTTGATATTATCGCATTTTTCTTTCGATTGCTGAAAACTTGCAAAAAAGGAGGGTTTAATCATCCGCAATTGAGTGCGCTTTCTGTTCATATTGCCAAGCTATTAGCGGAACAGGCCTACTCGTCTGAGGTCGGATTCTCTGTTTTAAAATACCTGCTGGGGAGCCGTTCGAGAATAGTGGTGGTCGTTGTCGCTTACTCTGTTTTCGAACGCTCTTCCAGTAGGCTGTCGAACTTAGGAGTTTTAGTTAAAAAGTTGTTATATTCCATTTTGTTACAGTTATGGATTTTATAGCGAGGCTATTTTTGTCGAAAGCAAGGCGCCCTTCACCAAGTTACTAGGTGAAGGGCAGCGCAGTTATCGGCGAAAAAAGATCGATAGGAAACCGCAACTGTGGTTGCGTGGAGTATAGTCCGGATAATTCATAAATTATGCCTGATCTCGCTTGTCCACTGATTCCGCAAGAAAATTGTTTCAGTTGGTCGTCATCACTGACAGACCACGCCTTCGAAATTTCCTTGTAAAACCAATATCGATGCGCGGTATCGGAACAAACTGATGAACAATCCGAATTAGTCCGCCTGGCGACGCAAAAAAGCCGGAATGTCGAGGTAGTCCATGTCTCGATTATCATTGCCTGGCTGCTCAGCTGCTGGCCGCTTTTTTTCGTTCTGTTGACGCAGTATTGTTGGGCGCTCCAGTTGGCCGAAATCCACTTTACCGTTGCTTTTCTTCTCTACC
>CBDUUF010000465.1:0-1615 GCA_965370375.1 uncultured Desulfuromonadaceae bacterium | reverse complement strand
GAGCCGTCTCCTGTGGCAACCAGAAGATCAGGTTGCGTAATTCGACATAAACCTTGCTGAAGTTAGCCGTGAGCATGCCGAGCAGAACCAGAAAAAACAAGGTTTCGCTCTTGCGCAGGCCGTGGGCAATATCTGCAAGCCAGGGCCGAAAACCGAGCTTGATGTTATCCTTGTCACAATTTTGCAGACAGTTCAGGCAGAGCGTACAATCGACGCTATCAGTCAACTCCGCCGGAACCAGATCGACCGGACAACCATCGAGACGACGATGTCGGTAGAGGATATGTCCGCCGAGTTGGTGACGTTGCCAGGCTTCAGGTTCCGACACACAGCGCTGACTATCACAGCCGGTACAGGTCGACTGTTCCTTGACGCGCAACTGGAATGGTGCAACCCGGGCGTAAAGACCAAACACTGCCCCGGCCGGACAGAACATAGTACAAAACGCGCGCTGCCGAAACAGTAAGCCGACGCCGACTGCCAGCAACAGACAGAGGGTCAGCAAAATAGCGGTGTAATCCGGAAACCGGTGCAGTCTGAAAAAATATACCGCCAGTTGCAACGCGACCAGCACGATGGTGACCGGGATAAAATTACGCAACCAGTCCGGCATATCACGCCGTAAGCCAAAGCGTGAAGCTATACCATTCAACCACCCCAGCGGACAGACTGCGCACCAGAGACGACCGAACAGCAGCGCGACAAAGACGATCCCCATCAACCACCAGACCCAGAACAGATGGCTGGTCAGGTTGGTATACATCAACGGGTCCGGCACAGTAAGTCCAGGAATGGCATGTTGGTGCCAGCCCCAGGCAATCATCGCTACCGTAAGCACCAAGCCCGCCAGACGGACCAATCGCCAGGTCCAGCTGGATCGAAGAAGGACGCCTAAAACGGGTATGTTAAAAAGATTATCAAACATAATAGCCAGACTCAGTAATCAGAAACTCACAAAAACAACTATTCAATATGACTTAGATGGCTAAGCAAAAATTTCGTCCAACAAGGCGTCAGTGTTTTTTCAGGGGCGAAGGCATACGCCAGTATGTCGAGATCCTGAAAAAAACTGCAACGCAGCTGGGCGGACTTTGTGCGACGCCATTAGTGATAGACGTTGTAGGGTGCAACCAGTTCTCCAGACACATCCCGATAATTAACCGCGTGCCCGGTAATCATCGACAACGAGCGGGCCGACCATTCCCGGACAACCAGTACTTGATCATCAAGACAAAGACGCAATGGTGCTTCAGCCGCTGCACTACCGACCGGGCCAAGAGCCATCGCTGCGTTCATTCTTACCTGCCACTCCTGATCAGCCAAACCAACAATTAACGCTTGCTCGGCGCGTGGATCACGCAATTTACCAAGGGCCAGAAACGCCTCACTGCGCACCGGTCCGGAGACCTGGGTCAATAATGGCTCAAGTGCACGACGATCACCGATATCACCGAGCGCACGGATAACCGCGGCATCGACACGCTCAGATGCAGTGCCGAGCGACGCGATCAACACATCAACAGCGCTCTGGTTAAACTTTATCAGGGAACGGGTTGCATAACGCCGCACCAGCAGCACATCGGTCCTCCCTTCGTTAACTACCTCGAGGAGGCTG
>CBDUUF010000464.1:0-1619 GCA_965370375.1 uncultured Desulfuromonadaceae bacterium | reverse complement strand
GTCACCCTGCGACGACAGGAGATAGTTAGACAAAAAGACCTCCATTTCCAACCACTGGGTTCGTGAGAAGATATCCCGGTCGGCGAAGCCCTCGGGCAACCGAGCTGAGAGTTCAGCTATCGGATCGACCCCGGAGAGTTCCTCAATAACGGCCTTGGCAAAAAACGTGGCACTTTTCCCGGTGTTCTGCCAGCGCTTGCGATGCGAAAACAGCGGATCGATCAGGTCGTGCTCAGTGACCGCAAAGAACTTTTGCAAAAAGACTTTTGCCTGACCGTTATTTTTAAAAATGTACGGATATAACCGCTCGATCAGGGTTGGACGCATTTGCGAATCGGGACACTTACCCCAGAAGCTCCTGACTTTGGCCTCTTTAAAAATGTTGTAGCCGCCGAACACTTCATCGGCCCCTTCACCGGTCAAAACAACCTTCAGTTGATGATCGCGGACCAGTCCTGAAAGCAAAAACAATGGTACCGGGCCGGTCCTGAGCAACGGCTTTTCACAATGCCATATGACATCTTCAAACCGTTCCAGAACCTGCCGGTTGGAGACCGTGATCTGCTGGTGGTCAGTTCCGAGGTAGGCAGCCATCTCTCTCTGGTAGGGAGATTCATCAAACTCATCCTCTTCGAATCCGAGCGAGAAGGTTTTAAGCCGGTTGTTAAAATTTCTGGCAATAATGCTGGTCAGAATTGATGAATCGAGCCCGCCGCTGAGATAAGCACCGACCGGGACATCGGCGCGCAACCGCAGACGTACGGAATCTTTGAGTTGAAAGCGTAACTCCTCCAGAGCTTCATCCCTGGAGCCTTGCCACTGCTGATCTATCGGATAATATGGAATCGACCAGTATTGTTGCGACCTACCCGGTTTCTCACCACACCGAATAATCTGATAATGTCCGGGCGAGAGTTGCTCGACACCTTGAAAAACAGTCCGCTTGCCGATCGGCGACCAGCAAGTAAAAATCTGTTGTAACGCCGCCAGATCCAGTGCGCGCGGTATCGTCGGATCGAGGAACAATGCTTTGACTTCCGAGGCAAACAGGAACCGACCATTGTGGACAGTGGTGAACAGTGGGCGAATGCCGACCCGATCCCTGGCAATAAACAGTTCTTTTTCAGCAGAGTCCCAGATAGCAATCGCGAACTGGCCATTCAGTTTTTGCAGACAATCGACCCCGTAATCTTCGTAGAGATGCAGGATAACTTCCGTATCGGTATTGGTTTGAAACCGGTGGCCATTTTTAAGCAGTTCTGCCTTAAGCTCCAGGTAGTTGAAGATTTCTCCATTGAAGATAATCCAGAGGGTTTCATCCTCGTTGGCTATCGGTTGGATGCCATCATCCAGGCCGATGATGCTCAAACGCGAATGACCGAGGCCGACATTTTGATCAACATAGATCCCGGTTTCATCCGGGCCGCGATGGTGCAAAATGGACACCATTCGACACAACAACTCCTCCGAAGGAATACCAGGTGCTGAAAAATTCATTATGCCTGCGATACCACACATAAATTTAGCCCATCCTGTCACTGCAGTTTTGTCCCGAAGGTTGTCAGCCTCCTAGTGGCGCTGTGTACTCCCCATCAATGCATCAACATGATCGTCCGCTG
>CBDUUF010000463.1:0-1630 GCA_965370375.1 uncultured Desulfuromonadaceae bacterium | reverse complement strand
TACCGTTGTTATTTGCGGTTGCTTCGCTGTTGGGTCTGGCTTTCGGGTGGTTCCTGGTAAATCGCTCCCGGTACGGCATCGATACAGATAAGTTACAAGAGTATAACCGGACGTTATTACCTGAAGAGACCGTTCTCTTGCTACAGGGGAGAGTTGAGGACCTGCATCTGCCGCTGTCGTTGATTCTTGGTCATGCTGATACCAGCCCGGTCATTTTTATCAAACACACACCTTTGGATAAACGTGTAAAAGTCCGCCCCGATATTCGCAATCACGAAAACAGACTACCTTTCGGCCAGACCTTGCGGCACCAGCTTCCGGTCAAACCAGGTAAAAATGATCGTACTTCTTTTGCCCTGTTGAAGCGGATTCGGCAGGATCAGAAATGGGTGCAGGAGATCTGTACTGACCTGACTGAGGCGAGTCGAATTGGCCAGGGTGCAACCGGTGTCGCTGAGTGGATAATCGATAACGAGTATATGATTGTTAAAACTGTCCGGGATATTCTGCTGAATCTTCCCCGACGTTTTTACCGTTCTTTACCGACCTTGATGGAGGAACCTTTTCGTGGCCGTCTTCCGTATGTTTACTGCCTGGGTAAAGATATTGTTGTTGAAACCGGGCTGCACCTGACCCGGGAAAATATTATTGCACTGGTTATGGCTGATCAGAAAAATCGGCATCTGACCATCGCGGAGCTCTGGGCACTGCCCCAGATGCTGCGTGCCGCTCTGATAGAAAATATCAAAGGCCTGGCTATTCAGGCGCAGACCGATCTTTGTGATAGTCAGCAGGCAGCTTTCTGGGCCAACCGGCTGATTGCAGCCAACCGGCGCGATGTGAATCTGTTGTTTTCCATCTTAGCTGAACTCTCCGTTGCCAAACCACATCCCAGCCATTATTTCGGCGCACAACTGATTGATCATCTCTATGATGAGACGGCAGTGCTTGCGCCGGTTCAGGCCTGGTTTGAGCGGGCATACGGTAGTTCCTTAAATGAACTGCTGCTACAGGAGCAAAACCGTCAGGCCAAAGATCAATTGGCAATCGGTAATGCTTTTACCAGCCTGCGACAATTGATTCAGCTCGATTGGAAAGAGTTGTTTGAACAGCTCAGCTGCGTGGAACAGATTCTTCGGCGCGATCCGGCCGGGGTTTACCCGGAGATGGATTTTGCAACACGCGACAGTTACCGTCAGGTGGTCGAGGAATTTGCCCAGCGAAGCAGCAGCGATGAACAGGCGGTGGCGCAAATTGTTGTCGATCTGGCGAAGCAGGGACAGGATCAGGCATCGCAGCCAGACAACCGGTCGCATGTCGGTTACTATCTTGTCGGTGCCGGCCGGCCGGAGTTCTCCATGCAGGTCCGGTGCAAGGAATCAATGCGCTGCCGTTGTACTTTCTGGGTCAAGACCCATCACAGCTCGATATATCTGTCCGGGGTAACTTTACTGACCGCTTTATTTGTCACGCTGGTCTCTGTTGTTACCCTGACCGAGGTTGCCCCAGCCTTTGCCCTCAGCATTCTGTTGCTGGCGATTCTGCCAGCCAGTCAGCTTGCCGTGGTGTTGCTGAACCATCTCATCATTCGTTTTCTGCCGACCGAACCTCTGCCTAAAATGGATTATCA
>CBDUUF010000462.1:0-1635 GCA_965370375.1 uncultured Desulfuromonadaceae bacterium | reverse complement strand
AACTGCTCGCAACCCTCGCTCTGGCGAGAAGTGAAGCCGTCAGGCGATCGACCCCGGTGACTGTCTGTAAGAGCAGTAGCAGCACCGCCTGCGGAGGTAATTGGGGTGATGGCTGGTTGGCCTTTATCGATAACGATGGTGATGGTGTCGTTGATACCGGAGAAGAGATTATCCGTATCCATGATGCGCTCACTGGTAATAGTACCCTTAATTTTTCCAGAAACCGGGTGACCTATGCCAGCTCTGCTCTGGCAATCGGATTTACAGGAACTTTTACTTTATGCGACAGCCGTGGCAATAGCAACAGAAAAGGGCTTGTGGTGTCGAATACAGGTCGAATCAGAAAGGCTGTTTCCAGCGATAACTTTGCGGACTGCCCATGATGAAAAAAAACAGTCGCGGTTTTACTCTGTTAGAGGTGCTGGTGACTCTGTTGATCCTGACAATCGGTCTGTTGGGGCTCGCCGGATTACAGTCGACAGGGATAAGGAATAATCTCAGCGCCTATCACCGTAGTCAGGCGACCCAGCTTTTCTATGACATCGCTGACCGGATGCGTTCCAATGCACCGCTGGCATCGAGCTATGTTGTCGATACAGCGGCAACAGGGACAGAAAAAGCTGAGTGCCTGACGACGTCGGGGTGCAGTTCAGCTGAGATGGCTCTTAATGATATTTTTATCTGGAAAAATAACATTGCCGAAGAGTTGCCCAGTGGCGTCGGGCAAATTGTCCAGGCGGGTCCTCTCTATACCGTGACAATCAGTTGGGATGATAATCGTTCCGGCGCTGCCGACACTAACTTCGTGACCAGTTTTCAGCCATGAACAGAACTCATACAGCAATCAGACAGAGAGGAATGACGCTCGTTGAATTAATGGTCGCGATGCTGATCGGGGTGTTTCTGATGGCTGGCCTTATCGGCTTGTTTGTCAATAGTAAACAGAACTATCGTCTGCAAGAGAATATGTCTCGCTCGCAAGAGAACGCCAGGTTTGCGATGCATTTTCTTAACAGAGATATCCGAATGGCCGATTTTCGGGCATGTGGATTGGACGCTCGTGTTCCAACAGCAATTAATGGCGTCGATAATTACCCTGTCGATCCTGATGATGATTTTGTCGATGGTACCGACAGCATCACTGTAACCCAGCAAACCAATGCTTGTGGTGTCGCTGCTGCCACTTCCTCGATAACCTATTCCATCAGGAATGGTGCCGGAGGAAATCCATCGCTCTTTCGGGGTACAGCCGAAATTGTTGAAGGGATCGAAAATATGCAGCTTCGCTATGGTCTTGATACCGATGGCGATGGTTCAGCAAACTATTTCATCCCTGCCGGTGCCGGGTTAACACTACCGCAGAGGGGGCAGGTGGTCAGTGTCAATCTCACCCTCACTGCGGTAACGCTCGAGGGTGGTTTAACAACCACCGGTGATGGAAGAGTCCGTCGTGACTATGTCTCTACCATTGCTCTGCGCAACCGGCTCCAGTAAGGAGGTAACAGTGAAAAATTCTGTTAATCCGGATGATTATAATACCGCTTTTCAAGACGTTTAATCGACGCTTTACCATTCGTAAGCTGAGATGATCTTTTTTCCATTTTTCCCTAACAAGTTGAGGGGGTGTGTCATGAA
>CBDUUF010000461.1:0-1674 GCA_965370375.1 uncultured Desulfuromonadaceae bacterium | reverse complement strand
TGATCCGTTCCCAGACTGTCATCCGTTTCTTGAAATGCTGCTTTTCGATCTGGCCGACATGGACCGATTTAATCGGCCGTTGAATCAGATCGTGCCCCTCCTGCATGACCTCTTCGTAGCCGCCAGTCGCGCCGGCAATTTCACCCGGAATATTAAAATCGACTGTTTCCGGTGGAGCAAACGGATTGTTTAGTGAAGGCTTAATTGCTTTTTCTGACATTCGCATACCTCTTGATTGTTTGGTAATTTCTGAACCATTTGTCCATCTACAACGGTTCAACCTGTATGATGAATTCTTTTCAATCGGCAGTAGGGCCGGGAAGTAAAAAATTACAAGACGTTTTCAGTCCGGTTAAAAAGCTGTATCGGTGTAGTCTTCTGTGAAACGATCGGCCAAAGGCCGCTGTGTCGGGTACTGTTATTCGCCAAATGCTTTTATGCTCCAATCAAGCTTTCGCCGAGGTTTCATGCAAGTGGAAAAATAGAATGGAGTTTTATTTTCAAAGCATCCGGATGTATAGCGAAAACCCTAAAAAAAGTCAACTCTAATTTAACTATCGGTAAAATTGCATAGCGCTCAATTCACTTGCTGTTATTGTGTATGTTAGCCGGATAATTGACTTTAAATGCTAAATCAATTAGGTTTGCCGTTCCTTCATCATCGACTTCACAGATGACCACAAAACTTAAGCAATAGAGGGCCGATCGAATTGTCAAAAACACCATTGCAACTGCCGCTTGGCATCCAGGTCTGGAAAAATGAGTTGCGCCAGAACAAGCATCTTCTGGTGGAGGGTTACACCATGGCGCAGGTTGAAGGGGCAAGTGATACCTACCGCTTCATTATCGCCGCTTCGCCGGGCAAAATTCCGACTATCCTGCGCGCCTTTTGCGATGGACAAGTCGACGAAGCCTTCCTGATTCTCGAATATTATCAGAATGAGGTGCCGGTTGCGCAGGGCGAGACGACGATTCCCGAAGTCTTCTACTCTGCCTACAGGCCGATTGGCGATCTCTTTGCGGCGCTAGACCCATACATGGAACGACTGATTCACGACGGTTTTGTCGGTTTCGGCCTGGCCAACAACCGCTCCGGTCTGGAAATTTTCTTTTCCGAGGAAAAAACCATCTCCTGCTTTACCGACAACCACATCCGGGTCACCAACCTGTTGCATCGCTTGGGACTGCCGCATCTCGAGGAGACCTCCTTCCATATGGACCTCGGCCACGATCATCTCTCCCTGCTCTGCCACCCGGACAATAGCTTGCCGACACCACTATCTGAAATGAGCAAATCAGAGCTCGATTTTGTCCAGTTTTGCGGCGAAATTGTCGAAGATCTGGACATGTACCCGGTTGAAGAGACGCTCTCCTTCTTTCTGACGCGCAAAGAGCAGGACGCAATCGAGCGACAGCTGAAAGCAAATGCTGTCTACAGTGAGTACGCTGCTGAGGATTTCGGCAGCATCCTGCTCGATTGGAACGATTTTGTCAGTGAATGTACCGAAGGGTTCGAAGGTGACCTGAACGATTATCAACTCGGCCTGCATCTGCGTGACATCATTGAAAATGTCGTTGGCCATGTGGACGATGACCTCGCGCAAAAACTGATTGAGGTCATCAGTGACCCCGACGAACGGTTTCAGCAGCTGCTGACCGACCGGCGCAAGCGCA
>CBDUUF010000460.1:0-1680 GCA_965370375.1 uncultured Desulfuromonadaceae bacterium | reverse complement strand
CACCAGGCCGTTCCGGAAACCAGAATCGGTAAAGTACCTCGCGGCCGACAACCGAAGATCGTCCGCCAACCATGTAGCGGATGTGGGTTTTGGCCAATTCATTGGCTGAGAGATCGGTGTGCTCATAGCCGTTTTCTGCAAGTTGTTTAGAGAAAGCCTCGCGTTCCAGATCGTCGCGCACGGCAATACCGACAAAAATATGCGCGCTGCCGCGATCGGCCAGACGATAGTTGAATTCGGTGATATTCCGGTCACCGACGATGTCGTTACAAAAGGTTTTGAGCGCCCCCGCCTGCTCCGGAATCGTTACCGCAAAAATCGCCTCCTGGCGTTCACCGCTCATGGTCCGCTCGGCCACATAGCGTAAACGCTCGAAGTTCATGTTTGCACCTGAGTTAACAGCGACCAGGTTCTGACCGGTAATATTGTTGTCGTCTACATATTTTTTAAGTCCGGCAACCGCCAGAGCACCCGCCGGCTCAACGATAGAACGGGTCGCCTGATAGATCTTCTTGATGGCACTACAGATGGCATCGGTATCGACCCGGATGATTTCATCAACATACTTCGAGCAGAGCTCGAAGGTCCGGCTACCGACACTACGCACCGCTACACCGTCGGCAAAAATTCCGACGTTCTCCAGACAGACCGGATGGCCGGCAGCCAGGGAACGGGCCATAGCGTCGCTGTCCTCCGGCTCAACACCGATAACCTTCACCTGCGGACAGAGGGTTTTTAGATAAACGGCAACACCGGCGATCAAGCCGCCGCCACCGACCGGCAGAAAAACTACATCCATCTTGCCAGCGGTCTGCCGCAATAGCTCATCGGCGATAGTACCCTGTCCGGCAATCACCAGATCGTCATCGAATGGATGAATAAAAGTCATACCACGCTGTTTATGCAACTGCTCACACCGGTTTGCAGCTTCAGAATAGTTGTCGCCAAACAGGATTACTTCAGCCCCTAAAGCTTCTACTGCCGACACCTTGATCTGCGGTGTGGTCACCGGCATTACAATCAGCGCCGGCACGCCAAGTTGCCGGGCCGAATAAGCAACACCCTGAGCATGATTGCCAGCCGAGGCGGTAATAACCCCTTTTTTGAGCTCTGATTCCTCAAGGTGCGAGATTTTATTATACGCCCCGCGCAGCTTGAATGAAAAAACCGGCTGCAGATCTTCACGCTTGAGCAAAACCCGGTTGCCAAGATGCTCAGACAACCACGCCGACTCCTCCAGCGGGGTTTCAATAGCCGCTTCATAAACCTTCGAAGTCAGTATTTTTTTGATCAACTCCTGCACAGTTTAATCCCCTTATCAATTGACTGCTCATAATATGCGTATTTCGAGTTAAGTGCAATAGAACAGTAATAATTTCGATATGTTTGACATCGTCTAATGTTCGGACCAGATAAGCTATATACAAGGTCAAATTATTTATGGGACGCTGATTACGCTGAAAAAGCATGATTTAAATTCTTAAGTCAACAAAGGCGTTTCACAGGGATATACAGGATGTGCAGGATGTAAATCAAAAGCTTTATTGGCCGCGGATACAATCTGATAAGGTCTGATAGATCAAAGGCCAGATATTTTTGGTTAAAGTCTTAAAGGCGTCTCGCGCAGAGATCGCAGAGTGCGCAGAGAAGTCCAAGCTTCAATAATTTTGGTTCAACAAA
>CBDUUF010000459.1:0-1683 GCA_965370375.1 uncultured Desulfuromonadaceae bacterium | reverse complement strand
ATAACAATTTTTATTATCTGGTGACTGGCTTTTTTTTTTAATGTCTAACAAAACGGTTTCATTAATTTCAATTGTATCTTTCGTAAGTATGTATTTTTTAAATTAAGGTTCAAAAAAGTTATATGATTTTTTTAGAAGGTTGTCTTCTATAGCAGTTCATAATTTGCATGTCAAGCTACCTATTTTTAGCAAATTTCATCGCGCATGTTAGCAGCTTAATCGAGCCTATTTCAGATTAAATCATCCCTGCGTCGTCCATACCAAAGCCACACTCTCAACCTGTCTGGCTTATAATAAAATAATATTTCACCGGCTTGACAAAAGATAGATCAACCGACTAGACTCCGCAAAATTCAAACCTGAATAGTTCCTAACCACCTGCCGCATAAAGCAAAATAGACGCAACAGGCTTTTGAATCCATTAACGCAAAATGACGTTAGGTGTGTGCCAAATAATGTTATGGCGCAAAATAACGACAGATGTGTGCCAATTATTGTTACTCAACCGACTTGAAGCGCCTGATACATAACGTAAAAAGTAATCTTTTGCGCTTTTGTTACATTAACATTTCAAGGACTTGAGCCATCCGGCATATTTTTTTGCATCAATTTCGCTACATGGACTCTTCGAAATATCTAACCCAGACAATTAAATAGAAAGGAGAGCCGATAACGATCTTCCTCCCACTGTGCCATCGGACATCCCCCCCAAATGAAAAAATCAATCAAACTGTTCTCGCTCTGCATCATCGTGCTTATTGCCACAGCTATTCCGGCAGTTGCTCAACTTGCAACCTTGGCCTGGGATCAAAACACCCAGCCTGAGGTCGTCGGTTACAAAGTCTACTACCAGATCGACGCCCCGACATTCCCGTTCAACGGTACCACCTTGCTGGAGGGGACTTCGCCGCTTATCGTTGACGGCGCAGCCAGCACCTCCCTGACGGTCGATCTACCGGACGACGGTAATATCTACTATTTCACGGCTACCGCCATCAGCGATACCGGCCTTGAAAGCAGTTTCTCGGAAATTATCGCCAGTGAGTGGATCCCTTATCTACTGGCACCGACCGCCAGCTCCGCCATCGGTACGGCAGCCACCTTTGCCTGGGATCTTCCGCCAACCGGCTACAACGTTACCTACGAACTCTATTACGGTACCGACCCTAATCTTGATCCCGGTGCTGCGGTTGTCGCACCGATCAGCTCGGGCAATTCAGGCTGGCCGCAAATCAATCTGCTTCTGGCAATCCCGCTGGCGCTCCTGCTGTCGCTGCTGTTGACAATCAAATCGGGGCAATCCAAACGTGTCTGGCGGCCAATCCGCATTGGCCTCTGCATCGGCATCTTTGCCTTGCAAGTAAGTTGTGGTGGCGGTGGCGGCGATACCGGCTCCGTTCCAGTCACGACTACCCCTGATCCGGCTGTCCCCATGACCACGACGGTCGTCACCGGCATCACCAGCACCGACTACCAGGTTGCTGATCTGCAGTCTGAGTCCCAATATTACTGGAAAATTGTTGCGGTAGACGATCAGGGCTTCCCTTATGAGAGTCTCAGTCAGACGTTCACCACGAATTAACAACTGAGTGACCATATCTGGCACTTATAAACGCCACCTTCCGGCCTCAGCTTACAGAATCGTAAGGTGGCGTTTTTATGCCATTAGCAGTCATCGCCAGC
>CBDUUF010000458.1:0-1693 GCA_965370375.1 uncultured Desulfuromonadaceae bacterium | reverse complement strand
CTGGATTTGGCGCTGTTGAACGGGCGGCAGCCAGGCCGGATCTGTCATTAGTCATTACATCGCAGTTATTGTTAAAAAAAGCGGTGTTTCGTACAGAGGAATCATCAAATACAACAGGTTTCATATTCAGTTTGTTTGCACGGTTGAAATCGGTGAGATTAAGTTCAGAAGATGTCCCGGTGAGAACACAAACCGTTGCACCTTTGAGTTCAAGTGCGGATTTAATGCCACTATCCTTACGAACCATAAAACCCTGTCCATCATAAAAATATGTATCCAGAAAATCGAGCCCCTGGCTGGTGTCTCGTGATAATGTCCAGGTCATGCCTTTGGATAAGAGGTCTCCGGCACCACTCTTAATAGAAGTAAAACTCTGAGCCCATTGGACGGAATTAAACTTCACCTTGTCTTTATCACCGAAAACAGCAGCGGCGACACTGCGGCAGATATCGATATCCATACCTGACCATGTACCTTTATCATCAACAGTATAAAAACCGACAAACGAATTACCAATTATACAGTTGAGATAGCCGCGCTTTTTCACGGTGTCGAAGGTCGATTCAGCAGCTTGAGCCTGAACCTGGGAAAACAGCATTGCGCAACCGGCTACAACTGTAACTAATAAGAATCTGGACGTTTTTTTCATAACATTTCTCCTGGTAAGATTGAAAAAATAATACTGCAGCGGCATCTTCGACGTTAATGCTGAAAAGAGGTTCAAGCCGATTGTCCACTATGCCGGAACTAAATCGCTGGGCCAATATACCTGTTGGAAACGAAAGTGGTAGCATTGAAAACAATAACTCAAACTCACACCTGAATAGTAAATATTTGTAAAAAAATCAAGTAGGTTGTTGATCCTGACAGGGCAGGACAGCAAGGGTTGCCAACAGAGCTTTGATATCGGGCAGGGTTTTGCACAAGGTAATCTGCCGCCGGATATTTGCCGCACCGGGCAGGCCGGTCAGGTAGCGGCAGGCATGGTTTTTTATGCGGAAGAGTAACCGCTGGGCATCTAAGTGTTGAGCTGCAAGTTCCATGTGTTGGAGCAGTACGGGCAGCCGACCGGCAAGAGTGTCCGGCAGGTCGCCGGGCTGGAAAACCCAGGGGTTGCCCAGGGCGCCGCGGCCTACCATAACAGCGTTACAACCGGTCTCGGTCATCATCTCCAACCCATCTGCATAGCTCAGGATGTCTCCATTACCGATTACCGGGATGGAAACCGATTCTTTGACCCGGGCGATGACACTGCGGTCTGCCCGGCCGCCGAACATCTGGGCCCTGGTGCGGGCATGGATTGTTACCGCGCAAGCTCCGGCAGCCTCTGCCATAGCAGCGAATTCCGGTGCTGTAATGGATGAATCATCCCAGCCGCTGCGAAATTTTATTGTTACCGGCAGGTTGGTATTGTCGACAACAGAGTGGATAATGGCCTCTGCCCGTGTAAAATCCTTCATTAAAGCGGCACCGGATCCTTTCTTGATCACCTTGCGCACCGGGCAGCCCATATTGATGTCAATGATGTCCACCGGGTGAGTGGAAACAATGGCTGCCGCCCGGCCCATGATCTCAGGGTCGTTGCCAAAGAGCTGGACGGCAAAGGGGCGCTCTTCCGGTACGCTCTTCATCATAGCCAGGGTTTTTTGCTGACCATATACCAGACCAAAGCAGCTGATCATCTCGGAAACAG
>CBDUUF010000457.1:0-1701 GCA_965370375.1 uncultured Desulfuromonadaceae bacterium | reverse complement strand
CAATACCAATTTCACCATTGATGAGAAATACGAGGTGATGGAAGCGGTCTGGCGGATCATTTATGCTGATGGCGTGCTCGATCGCTACGAAGATGCGCTGGCCCGGCAGATCACCACCTTGTTGCACCTCGACCAGCGTAAATCGATTGACCTCAAAGTAAAAATCCTCGACGAACAGCGCTGATCATTTCTATGGCCCATCTTTCCAATATCGTCTCCCGTTCACAACAACTGTTGAGCGAAGTGCTGCAACCTGGTGATCTGGCGGTTGATCTGACCGCCGGTAATGGATCCGATACTCTATTCCTGGCCCAGACTGTAGGTCCGACCGGCCGGGTGCTGGCTTTTGATGTTCAGGAGCAGGCGCTTGTCGCCACGGCTGAAAATCTGGAACAGGCCGGTCTGCCGGTGAGCTTTGTGGACGAGACATCTCCGGTAAACAGTTCGCTAGGTGTGACGTTGATCAACGCCGGTCATGAGCAACTTACCAAATATCTTGATGCTGCGCCAAAAGGGATAATCGCTAATCTTGGTTATCTGCCCGGCGGTGATAAAGAGTTTGTTACCCGACCTGACTCAACCATCAGAGCTTTACAGCAAGCCACAAAAGTATTGGCCGTAGCCGGACGAATTACTGTTGTCGTCTATCCTGGTCACTTGGGTGGCGCAGAAGAGGGGGTGGCGGTTGATGCCTTTTTTGCAGACTTGCCGCTGAAGAAATGGAATGTGCTGCGGGTTGAGGTGCCGAACGGCAGGGATGCGCCGTATCTGCTGGTGGTTGAGAAGCGATGAATTGACCGTGTGAAATCCCCCTCGATCCCCCTTTACAAAAGGGGGATTAGGGGGGATTTGTTGATACAGGACTCTATGGTATGGATTTTCTGTCATCTCGACTGGAGGGAGAGATCTTGCTGTTTGTTTTTTGTTTAAACCACTTAGCCCGAGATTTCTCTCTTCGTTCGAAATGACAAGGCCTTTACTTCCAGTTATCATCAGCTGATAGGGCCCCATTGGAATGGGCCCGGATCAATTCACAGTCAGTTATTAAAACCTGCCCCACTCCAAAGATAGAGATGCCTCCCGCAGGGAAGAGACATTTTTTGCTTACTTTTTGTTGGCGCCTAGACAAAAAGTAAGGCGTCTGGCGGGACGCGACCCGCCGATTCTACCCTGAATTGTTGTTTTTATTATATTTGACGAACATCAAAGCAAATATAATCCAATACGTTACAATAGCCCCATGAACATCCAAGAAACCACCACATCACTAAACAAAAAAGAACGCAAAGACCTGCGCGTGCTGGTCAGCTTCACCTCAGTCTACTGCCATCACCACCACAATGCCCCGACAACCGGAGTCGATATTGGCAGCGAATCGTGTACCCCGCTGGTTGACGGCAAACATCAGGTCTGTGCCGAGTGTCGGGAATTTCTCGCCTATGCCGTTGCCCGGCGCATTGATTGTCCGCTCGACCCCAAGCCGGGCTGCAAGCACTGTCCGGTACATTGTTACAAACCGGACTACCGGCAGCAGGTCAAGGAGGTGATGCGTTTTTCCGGTAAGCATCTTTTGCTGCGTGGCCGGCTCGATCTGCTCTGGCATTACTTTTTCTGATGGCGGCACAAAAATAAATAAAAAAGCAATGTTTTGACTCCGGTCAATGATCGAATCTTTACTCTCGGTTAGACTCGGGCCAACTT
>CBDUUF010000456.1:0-1704 GCA_965370375.1 uncultured Desulfuromonadaceae bacterium | reverse complement strand
TTCCGGGGCTTGCAGGATAAGCAGATCGAGCAACTCAATCGCGGCGGTAAGCAACAGGGCCGTAATCAGCGGCCACTCCCGGCGCGAGACCGGGGGACGGGCCACGAGATAAACAGCGGCAGCAAAAATCATGGTGAGCGCACCAACGCTCAATATCAGTTCAGGATCCATCAGCATTGCCTCTATCCTGAGTGCAGTGGAACAAACCGGTTTTTTTAAAATAACAATGTCAATTAACGCTCAGACGGTACCCACATCACCATCCGGTTGCCGGACAAGTATCGATACCAGGCGACCAGAATAGCGATATTCACTGTCATGAAATACAGAGGTATTTTCAGCAACGGCCACTTCGGAGCTTCAGCTTGGCGCCACCCCCCCAAAGCCACCGTATAAAAAGCCAACTGACCGAACAGCAGCAGCAGATACAGCCCTGAATCGCCCGCCAGCAGTAGATTGGTGACCAGAGCGAGCAGTAAAAATAAGGGAACCAGCCAGCGTAACAGTTTGTGGCAGAAGAATTGATAGGCAAACAGGCCAAAACGAAACGGATTGAGAAATTCCAGATTCCTGAAATAAACAGTAAGACCGCGCAATACGGTCCGGACTTTCCGGTCAAATTCTTTTTTATTGTCAGCAATATCCGGATAGTAGCCGACCACCGCCGGATCACTGACTCCGCGCAGGCCGAGCTTCATGCTATTGAGGACAGTCCGAAAATCGCTCTGCATCTCAGCGGAAAAGTCAGCACAAACCTCACGCCGTGCCGCAAAGAAGGAACCACTCAGGCCAACGAGCGAATTAACTTGCGACTCAAGCCCACGCAGCCACATTTCATAGCGCACATAAAACCCCTCACCGCATGGTTTGCCGTCCAGGCCAACGATGCGATCGACACTACTGACACAGCCAACAGACGGATCGGCAAAGTTAGCGGCCATTGACCGCAATCCGTCAACCGCGATGGAGGTCGAGGCATCAGAGAACGCAATGATTTCGCCGCGAGCTACAGCCACTGCCTCTTTCTGGGCGTTCTCTTTGCCACCACGATTTTTAACCTCAAACAGCTCGACACCTCGGCCAGCGTATTCAACAACAATTTCGTTCGTCGCATCAGTCGAGCCATCAGAAGCGACCAGAATCTGCAACTGGTCACGCGGGTAATCGATCGCCAGGGTGTTCTCAAGTTTATCCCGGATCCGCTTCTGTTCATTGTGAACGGTAATAATCAAGGTCAGCGAAGGGGTGATCTGCGCCCGGAGCACAGTTTGTGATCGAAGAAATGACAGGACTACGAGCGACAACGGGTAGCCGAAGTAGGCCCAGAAGACCAAAAAGATCGAACTGATAAAAATGATGGTCAGCATAGCGACGTCCCCCACCAGACATCATGCGATTTCAGGCAACTAGCTCGCGATACAATTCATAATACCGGGTAGTCATACTCTGCGCGGAAAAAGCCCGACGTATTTTTTCACGTGCGGCTTCACCCATGCACCGACGAAGCTCTCTGTCCTGTAATTTAAGAATCTGCTCGGCAAATACCGCAGGGCTGCGGTCATCAACCAAAAACCCATCAACACCATCATCAATAATTTCGATCCTTATATGTTTATTATCATTTTTAATATATACCTTAATAATACCCTTATCATCCTTAGGACATATACCATGGAATAGAGCATTTTCCACAAGAGGTTGCAT
>CBDUUF010000455.1:0-1728 GCA_965370375.1 uncultured Desulfuromonadaceae bacterium | reverse complement strand
CTTTTTGTTGCCGCTTAGACAAAAAGTAAGGCGCTTGTCGGGGCGCGTCCCGACGGTCTTATGTCTATTAAGAAAGTAAAAAGCCCCGCCGAAGGACAGGGCTTAACTAGAACAATCACTTACTTCTTATTGTAAGTAATCCGATACTTAAAATTAACCGGATCAAGCCAATCAAGCGTCTCACCGCCAACCTGGGCAAACGGATACATCAGATAATTGACTGTCTCACCCTGCTGCGGCGGATTGAGCATTAGATCCCGCCCCTCTCCGACCCGTACCCGGTAGGCATCAAGCCCACCCCAGAAATATTCGCGCAGCTCTTTGGTTTTTTTATCTTCCAGTTTCAGCCCTTGTTGCAGCATCGCCTTGCGCACATCGGCCGGATCGACCGGCACCCAACCATAACCCGGCAGGTAGAATTCAGCCCAGCAGTGCTGCCAGGTGGTGATCTCCTGGCCGTCTTTCTTGCCCTGTCGGATGCCAAAAATCTCCCGGGTTGGCACACCGGCGGCGCGGGCCAGGGCGACATAGATCGAACTGATGTCGGCACACTTGCCGCCCGGATCGGACAGCAGATAGCAGACATCACCGTCACCACAGCCGATGGTTTTTGGATTGCGGTAGGTGTTTTCGACTGTCCAGTCGTAGATGGCGCGGGCCTTGTCGAGTACGGACGTTTTGCCGGCAACGATTTTTGCCGACAGTTCACCGACGATACCGTCGATCGGCCCGAGATTGGTCGGCGCCAGGTAGATGGCGTAGTCGGCCGGATCCCAGGCCGCTTCTGTGGCCGGTAAATCTCGCCGGAGCACTTCCTGGCGGGTCGCATCAAATTCCAGGGTCAATATGCGATTTTGCGCTCCCGGTTGCCAGATGGCGTGCAGCATCGGTGTGCGATTGATGTTGTCGGTATAGACGGCGGCATTGCTGAAGTCGCCGGAGAGTTTGATATTGCTGATGGTTTGCCGGTCATCACTGACCGGGTACGGAATCCAGAGGTTGACTTCCTTGTTTGGATCGTGAGTTGAGAGGTCAAACTCCATAGCCAGGCGCCCGGCAACGGTCTGTGACCAGGCCGGTAGACCGATGAGGAGAACAGTTGTAATAACTAGCAGAGCAATGAGGATTCGGCGCATAGGTATGTATCCCTAATCAATTGAAAGTGAAAGGAGAAGCTAGCTTTACTTGAGTTGTATTGTCAAGAAAAAGGTAGCTGGGATAAGTATTTGCGCATCCTGATCTTTTCTGGGATGATGCGTAATCCAATTGGAGCAGTGATGACCCGCGAACAGATTGAAACCATGATTCATGAATTCTGGGCCACCAGCCCGGAAAACAGTCTGCACAACGCCACCGGTGAAAAAGCCTGGGATGCACCGTTGATTCGGGTTGCGGCCGGGAATGATCCGCTGTTTGCACAGATCAAGGCCGATATCGGTCCGTTTTACTGGTTGCCGGAAGAGGCGTACACCATGGCGTTTCCGGACGAACCGGTTTCAGCGGATGAACTGTCTGTTGTCGCCTGGGTTTTGCCTCAGACCGAAGCGACCCTGGCCGACCAGATTGAGGCGTCCGATGTGCCGGCTGAACGTTGGGCCCGTTCACGTGATTTTGGTGAAAAATTCAATTGCGCCCTCCGCTTGCATGTAGCAGATACACTAACCGCCGCCGGCATCCCGGCTGTTGCCCCGGAGCGTCTCAGTGGATTTGATTACCGGACATCTGACA
>CBDUUF010000454.1:0-1731 GCA_965370375.1 uncultured Desulfuromonadaceae bacterium | reverse complement strand
GGGTCAGACTGAGCAGTTGACCGATCATCTCGTTCATCCGCTCAGCTTCCAGTTCTATTCGACTCAGAGCTTTTTGGCGTGAGTCCAAATTATTGTCCTGCCTGGCCAGTTCCAGGGCTACACCAAGCCGGGCTAATGGCGAACGCAGCTCGTGGGAGATATCCCGCAACAAACGCTTTTGACCACCGACGAGATCTTCAATTTTACCGGCCATCTCATCAAAATCATCGGCCAGACCGGCGAGTTCGTTCTTGCCTTTAACCTGGCTGCCGACCCGGGTCGACAGGTCGCCGGCGGCAAACTGCCGCGTCGCCTGACGCAGGCGACTGATCGGCGAGGTAAGCGAGCGGGCCAACCAGAAACAGACCCCGGCGCTGACCACCAGTAAAATCAACAGACGCCAACCGAGAAAACCGTGCGTAATCCCTTTGAAGATCTGCGCAGGCGGTGGCTGATCAGGTAACCCGAGGGCAACTGTATAGGTTATTCCTGCCCGGCTTTGAATCGGACTGGCCAGCCAGTTGCGTTGGCCCATCATCGGGAAGACCACCTCGCCGCTCCTTAGTGCCCGTTGCGACATGTGCTGCATCCGTCGTGGCACACGATTCCTGGTCAGAGGCTGGCCGGTCGAATCAAACAGGATGATGCTAATCCCGGCATCATCAAGCAATTCTGCGGCAAAGACATCGACCGCTGCGACACCCTTCTCCTCATACGCTTCAATAGCCCGGTGTCCATATTCAGCGATGGCGTGTTTGGCAAAACTCTGATGCGCAAGCGGTGGGAACTCCTGATCGCGCAGATAAGTCAACAGAACACCGGCTGAGGTAATCAAGATGATGGTCAATAAAAAATAGAGGAAAATTTTAACAAATAGACTGCGCATTAAATTAAACTTTCAGGCAAGGCGTAGAGATAACCGATCCCACGAATAGTCTTGATTCTCTCGCTGTTTGCATAGTGATGACCGAGCTTTTTCCGCAGGGCGCTGACATGCACATCGATACTGCGATCATAGGCAGACAGGCGTCGACCGAGGGCTTTCTCAACCAGAGCTTCCCGACTGATCACCTGACCCGCCTGACGCAACAACACTTCAAGCAGGGTAAATTCAACCGAGGTCAACTCGACCAGCTGTCCGTCCTGTTTAACACTACGATTAACCGTGCTGAGCACGATATCACCGACATGCACTTCAGTAGTCTGCTCAGAAGCGCCCTCAAGCGCCTCGGTACGCCGCTGAATCGCCCGCACCCGCGCCACCAGTTCGCGCGGATTGAATGGCTTAGGCAAATAATCATCAGCCCCCAATTCAAGCCCGACAATCCGGTCGACATCATCGCCACGAGCGGTCAACATGATCACCGGCAAGTTGCTGGTTGCACGAATTTTGCGCAACACATCAAACCCGTTCATCCCCGGCAACATGACATCGAGCACCACTAAAGCGTACTCTTCAGCCAAGGCTTGCTCTGCGCCCTGTTCACCATGATTGACCGATTCAACTACAAACCCTTCACTACCCAGGTAATCGGTCAACAGTTCACACAGCTCGATATCGTCATCAATAACCAGAATTCGATTCTTCATATAGCTCCATTCGTTCATCTATCATAACGAAAATAATCTGTTATGGTTGTAAAGAAATGTAAATCCTAAATCGCTGATATACTGGCGGGCAATGGATATGCAAACAAATGGCAGATAGCTAAAGATAACTTTACACAAACG
>CBDUUF010000453.1:0-1737 GCA_965370375.1 uncultured Desulfuromonadaceae bacterium | reverse complement strand
GGTGCCGATATTGACATGCGGTTTTGTTCTTTCAAATTTCTCTTTGGCCATTGTCAGCTCCTTTAAACTTTACCCGCGAACTTTCGCGATTATTTCTTCGGAAATCGATGACGGAACTTTTGCATAGTGATCGAAAACCATTGTATAGGTGGCACGACCCTGGGTGGCACTACGCACGTCGGTTGCATAACCGAACATGTTCGCCAACGGGACGTGAGCATTAACTATTTGTGCGCCGCCACGCATTTCCATGCCCATAATCTTGCCGCGACGACTACTGAGGTCACCCATGACGTCACCCATGTACTCTTCAGGGACAACAACCTCAACCGCCATGACCGGCTCAAGAATTACCGGGCCAGCTTTGGCAGCACCGGCTTTGAAACCCAGGGAACCGGCAATTTTAAAAGCCATTTCCGAGGAGTCGACCTCATGATATGACCCGTCATAGCAGGTAACCTTGACATCTTCAATCGGGTAACCGGCGAGGACACCATTCAGAGACGCTTCCTGAGCACCCTTACCAACGGCCGGGATGTACTCCTTCGGAATTGAGCCACCCTTGATTTTGTCGACAAATTCGAAACCGAGTCCGGATTCTTGCGGTTCGATGCGCAGCCAGCAGTCGCCATATTGACCACGGCCACCTGACTGACGGGCAAACTTACCCTGAACTTCAACCATCTTAGTGATGGTTTCACGGTAGGCAACCTGCGGCGCACCAACACTAGACTCGACCTTATACTCGCGTTTGAGACGATCAATAATGATTTCGAGATGTAGCTCACCCATACCGGAGAGAATAGTCTGACCAGTCTCTTCGTCGGAGCGGACGCGCAGTGACGGATCTTCGGCCAGCAATCTGCCGAGGGCCGTGCCGAGTTTTTCCTGATCGCTTTTGGTTTTCGGCTCAATCGCAATATGAATAACCGGCTCCGGAAAATCCATAGATTCGAGTAAGCTCGGCTTATCGATGGAACACAAGGTGTCACCGGTGGTCGTTGACTTCAAACCGACAGCAGCGGCAATATCACCAGCATAAACCTGCTTGATCTCTTCGCGCTTGTTGGCATGCATCTTCAGCAAGCGACCGAAGCGCTCTTTACGCCCCTTGGTTGAGTTTATAACAGTTGAACCAGACTCAGCGACGCCAGAGTAAACACGGAAGAAACAGAGCTGACCGACAAACGGGTCTGTCATGATCTTGAATGCCAGAGCTGCAAACGGGCCGTCATCATCAGCCGGACGGGTCAACTCTTCGCCTGAGTCCGGATCAACACCGGCAATCGGCTTGACATCAAGCGGAGACGGCATATAGTCGATGACTGCATCAAGCAGGGTCTGTACACCCTTGTTCTTAAAGGCAGAACCACACAGAACCGGATTGATATCGAGATTAATAGTAGCACGCCGGATACCGGCCTTGACTTCTTCGACCGTAAGCTCTTCACCGCCAAGGTACTTTTCCATCAGCGCTTCATCATTGGCGCTGATCTCCTCGAGCATGAATTCGCGAGCTAACTCTACATCTGCCAAATATTCTTCCGGGATATCGGACACTTCATACTCGGCACCGAGAGCTTCATCGTTCCAGATAACCGCTTTTTGCTCGACCAGATCGATAATACCACGGAAATTTTCTTCACTACCAATGGGGAGTTGAACCGGCACCGGATTAGCACCAAGACGTTCTTTCATCATGTCCACACCGCGCTGAAAGGCAGCACCGATGCGGTC
>CBDUUF010000452.1:0-1752 GCA_965370375.1 uncultured Desulfuromonadaceae bacterium | reverse complement strand
AAATGCTAAACAACTAGGTGAACTCGGCCAGCGATTTCTCAACAAACAACAATCGATTAACAGTGCCGTTGCATCCATTGTCGAGGCTGCCGCTTCAGATGCCGATATTGTAATATTTACAGAAACCTTTATCCCCGGTTATCCCTCCTGGATCTGGCGGCTCAGACCTGGTGGCGACTGGAATGTGTCAGAAGAATTACACCAACGTCTGCTAAACAGTGCTGTCAATACAGAGTCTGATGACCTGGCGCCGTTATACGCCGCGGCCCTGAAGTATAAAATAGTTGTTGTCTGCGGCATTGAAGAGATCGATAGCCAGTTCAGTCGATCAACCCTGTATAACAGTGTCGTAGTCATCGGCGCCGATGGCAAGCTGCTCAACAAACATCGGAAGCTGATGCCGACCAACCCGGAGAGGATGGTCTGGGGTTATGGTGATGCCACCGGGTTGAAGGTCGTCGATACGGCTGCTGGGCGCATCAGCACACTGTTGTGCTGGGAAAACTTCATGCCGCTGGCCAGATATGCTTTGTATGCCCAGGGTGTAGAAATATATATCGCCCCAACCTACGACAGCGGCGATAACTGGATCGGTAGCCTGCAACATATTGCCCGTGAAGGGCGTTGTTTTGTGGTCGGCTGTGGCAACCTGATGCAAGCTGTCGACCTGCCTGATGATTTTCCTGAAAAAGCCAACCTGTACCCGGACGCTGATGAGTGGATCAATCCGGGTGATTCCGTTGTCATAGCACCCGATGGTGAGGTCGTTACCGGGCCGCTGCATAAAGCGGCGGGAATTCTCTATTGTGATATCGACCTGGAAAAAGTCGGTATTGCCAGAAGGGCATTGGATGTTGCCGGGCATTATTCACGGCCGGATATTTTCAAGCTGCATGTGAACAGAAGACCGCAAGCACCGGTACAGTTTGATGACTAGACACTTAATGAAACGCGTTTACCGTAAACAGAGACAGGAGCAATATCATGAATCAAGCACAAACATATAACGGCAGCTGTT
Organism: uncultured Desulfuromonadaceae bacterium; assembly: GCA_965370375.1. Taxonomy (GTDB): domain Bacteria; phylum Desulfobacterota; class Desulfuromonadia; order Desulfuromonadales; family UBA2294; genus Kmv16. The sequence continues at coordinate 734 of CBDUUF010000452.1, read as the reverse complement.
TTTGTGGCGCTGTAGAATTCTCTTTAACCGGCAGTCCTGAGGCTATGGCCTATTGTCATTGTAATTCATGTCGACAGTGGTCTGCCGGGCAGGTTAACGCTTTTACCCTGTGGCAACCTGATAATCTGAAAATCACCAAGGGGGCCGATAATATTGCCGAGTTCGACATGATAGCCGCTACGGAAAACAAGGAAGGGCCGAGTCAGCGCAAATGGTGCAAGACCTGTGGCGGGCATATTTGTATAGATCACCCGGCGATGGGAGTTATTGATGTCCCTGCAGCCTTGATCGAGGGCTTGAAGTTTGAACCCGGCTTCCATGTGTATTATCAGGATATGGTTCATCGGATGCAGGATGGGCTGCCCAAGTTCAAGGATCTTCCGGATGCTGCAGGTGGTTCTGGGGAAGAGGTGCCGGAATAGAGTAGGGGGTTACATTCTTTACATTGTAGTGCAAAAGAGCCACAACCAGAGCAGGTTGTGGCTCTTTTTTGTTTCTGGTTCTTTCTTGATCGATTTGACGTTAAATTGTAGATTGGGTTCCAAGGATGTTTCTGCTTTAGTGGCTTACTGTAGAGATTTTTTCTTTGATTAGTAGATAATTATTTAAGAGTTAGGGGCATGTCTTGAAAAAAATCTTATTAAGCTTAATTCTGGTTGCAATCATGTGCACTCAGTCACTGGCTGAAACTTCCGTATGGAAGGTTCAAAAAGGTGATTCGGTAATGTATCTGG
>CBDUUF010000451.1:0-1755 GCA_965370375.1 uncultured Desulfuromonadaceae bacterium | reverse complement strand
GACGAAAACTAGTTAGATGTGCGTGACATTTTCACCTTTAAGGACAGTTACACCATTTTCAGTCAGGGTTTTGATTGCCCCTTCGATATCATCAAACCGGAAGATAATTACAGCATCCTCACCACTACGCTCGACAAAGGCATACATGTACTCGACATTGATCTTGCCATTATCCAGAACCTGCAGAATGCCAGCCAGTCCATTTGGCTTGTCGGGAACCTTAACCGCAACAACTTCAGTTTTGCTGACCGTAAAGGAATTCTCCTTCAACACCTCTTTGGCCTTATCGGTCTGATCAACAATCAGGCGTAAAATTCCGAAATCTGAGGTGTCAGCCAGGGAAAGTGTACGAATGTTGACTCCGGCCTCACCTAGCACCCGTGTAACTTCAGCAAGTCGCCCTGATTTGTTCTCTATAAATATGGAAATCTGTTCAACTTTCATAACAAGCCTCCTTTTACGAAACTTTCCGATTGTCGATAACTCGCTGCGCTTTGCCTTCACTACGTTTGATCGATTTAGGCTCAACCAGACGTACGCTACAGGTAATACCGAGCATCTCCTTGATCTGCGCCTGGATATGCCTGCTCAATCGCTGCAACACCTTGATCTCATCAGAGAAGATCTTTTCATTCACTTCAACATGCACTTCCAGGGTGTCGAGGTTCTCCACTCGATCAACCACCAGCTGATAATGCGGTTCAACACTTTCGATCTGCATCAGCAAACTCTCGATCTGCGACGGGAACACATTAACCCCGCGGATAATCAGCATATCATCAGTCCGGCCGCTCATACGTTCCAGTCGCATATGAGCACGGCCACAGATGCATGGCTCCGGAATCAGGCGGGTGATGTCCCGGGTCCGGTAACGGATCATCGGGATGCCCTCCTTGGTGATCGTTGTAATGACCAACTCACCCTGTTCACCGAGCGGCAAAACTTCACCGCTATCCGGATCGATAATTTCCGGGATAAAATGGTCTTCCCAGATATGCAGACCGTGTTGGCCTTCTATACATTCGATAGCGACGCCAGGTCCGAGAATCTCGGACAAACCATATATATCCATCGCCTTGATGCCGAGTTTATCTTCGATTTCATCACGCATCTGCTCGCTCCACGGTTCTGCACCATGGATACCGATCCTGAGTTTGAGATCGCGGATATCGATCCCCTCCTCTGCCGCAGCTTCAGCCAGAAACAGGCAGTATGACGGGGTACAGGTTAGAACGGTTGAGCCGAAGTCCTGCATGATCATGATCTGTTTTTTGGTGTTGCCGCCCGACATCGGGATGACCGAAGCACCAATTTTCTCGGCGCCATAATGCGCACCCAGACCACCGGTAAACAGACCATAGCCGTAAGCATTATGGACGACGTCGTCTTTGGTTGCACCGGCTGCGACAAAACAGCGCGCCATCAACTCTGACCAGTTGTCAATATCTCGCTGAGTGTAGCCGACAACCGTCGGTTTGCCGGTGGTGCCGGACGAGGCGTGAATGCGGACAATCTCGTCGAGTGGTGCAGCAAACAGACCATAAGGGTAATTGTCACGCATGTCGCTTTTCAGCGTGAACGGAATCCTTCGCAGATCATCGAGCGATTTAATGCTGTCCGGCGTTACACCAGCCTTTTGGAAGCTTTCACGATAAAACGGAACCGTTGCATAGACCCTTTGCATCGTCTGCTGCAAACGCTTCAGCTGCAGCGAGTCTATCGCTTCGCGTGGCAGGGTTTCAAATTCCTCATTCC
>CBDUUF010000450.1:0-1781 GCA_965370375.1 uncultured Desulfuromonadaceae bacterium | reverse complement strand
ACATAAAAATCTCGGTATTTGATCTGGACGGAGAGCCGTTAGTCAAAAGCCACGAAAAAGTCAGCCTGCACGATATGCACGAGGAAATTTTGCAAGGCATCATGGCCGGCAAAAAGATATTCGTAACCGACAACTCAAATTTTCTTGCAAACCGCATTATGTACAGCATCATACCGCTCGGTTCAACAGATCTTATGTTGATGGCAATAGAGCTGCCGATGACCAACATCAACAGCCTTATTGCCACATTCTTTACTCGAGCAGCCCTGACCATGCTGGCAGCACTATTGATTGGCTTCTACATTTTTTATCGTCTTGTCAGCCGCATAGTACAACCGGTTGATGATGTATTATCAGCGACACACGCTATAGCTAAAGGTAATCTTGAATATCGCCTGCAGGAGGATAGCTCCGGAGAGTTCAAGCAACTGGCCAATTCATTTAATGAGATGATGGGTAGCATCAGTACGGTCTACAGCGACCAAATCAGACAGGAACGTGAGCTGACGATTGCCCAGGAGGAACTCCGCTTCAAAGGGTTGCTGGAGGAGAAGAATAAAGAGATTGAGTTAGTCAACAAGGACCTGGAAGAGCATAACAAAGAACTGTCTGTTTTACTGCAGATTAACCAGGAGATGTCGACTACCCTGGATCTCAACACCCTTTTCGACAAAGTACTTAATTCACTTAAAGACCTGATCGAATGCCAGGTTGTCATTTTGTTAATGTACAATCCAGGTGCCGAAATTCTTGAAGTCAGCCATGCTCTCGGTATAGACCAAAAGGCTATGGCTGATGTTACCTTCAAGTTAACTGAAGGGATATCCGGCGAGACCGCACGAACCAGGTCAACCAATTATGTCCCGGATCTTAAAATTGACAAACGCTACCTCAGCTACAAGAAATCGCTCACTGTATTCGGCTCTATGCTTTCGATCCCCCTGGTTACTCACAACAAGCTGTGCGGGGTGTTGAACCTGCATAAGGACAAAATAGACAGTTTTGACAGTGGTGAGATTGCGCTGTCGCAAGCTGTTGCCAACCAGGCGGCCATAGCCATTGAAAATGCACAATTATACAAGCAGGCCACCGAATTGTCGGTTACCGATGCCTTAACCGGCCTCTCCAATAGACGCCATTTTCAGGACATTCTAAACCGTGAATTTGTTTTAACTCAACGCTACTCGGCAGCGCTCAGCATCATTATGATAGACATTGACCACTTCAAGAACTATAACGATTCGCACGGTCATCTCCAGGGTGACGTCGTGCTGAAAAAGGTTGCGAACAGCCTGCTGCAGAATACTCGGGGCATTGACCTGACCTGTCGTTTTGGCGGTGAAGAATTTGTGGTACTGCTACCAAAGACAACGACTCAGGGCGCAGTGATCGCAGCGGAGAAATTACGTTCAGTCATTGAAAAGGAAATTTTCAGTGGTGAGCAGGAGAGTCAACCAGGCGGGAAGCTCACCCTCTCCCTGGGAGTCGCCAGCTACCCGGACGACTCGAACGACATACAGAATCTGCTTGAACTGGCCGACCGGGCACTTTACAAAGCCAAAGAGCAAGGCCGTAACCAGGTTGTTGCGTTCTCGGAAATTGAATAAAAAAAGTCTGACTCAAACAATGAGCCAGACTTTTGGGTAATTAGTGTCCATCCGAAACACTGGATGAGCGTAGTGTGGTGTCTGATTTGGAAACCAGCAATTTTTTGCAAGGTCAAGGAAATCAAGCATTTGTGCGGAGGCGTAGTACTTTACGCCGCACAATCAAATGTGTAG
>CBDUUF010000449.1:0-1794 GCA_965370375.1 uncultured Desulfuromonadaceae bacterium | reverse complement strand
AACGCAACTCAGGATCTTTACCCAGATGTCCTACCAGAATAACTTTATTAACCGACATGAGTATCCGCCTCCAAATTTAATGTGAAACCGGAGTTTAACCAAACATCCGGCGTCTGTAAAGCACTCAAAACGATTGACTACCCAGAATATCTCTCATAGACTGTGTTGATTCAATAACTTACGGACAAACAGCATGTAACTGACAATAGTTTTCCATATCAGGGCATGCGTCCATAAAATTTATGTTGTTATAGACGGATCATTGCTGGTTGAGACAATTGCCGAGGGATTCTCGATTATTCAACGAGTAAGACCAAACGAGTTCGTGTAAAAAATGCAACAACTCAAAATGAGGGAGTTTTTTGACCATGTCCGACAAGGTCATTATCTATCAATCTGCTGACGGTGAAGCATCTCTTGATGTGCGCTTGGAGCAGGAAACGGTCTGGTTGCGCCAGAAACAGATGGCGGAGTTATTTGGTCGTGAACGTTCAGTCATTACCAGGCATATCAACAACATCTTTCATGAAGGTGAGCTGGAGAAAAAAAGCAATGTGCAGAATATGCACATTGCAAATACAGACAAACCTGTGGCTTTTTACAATCTCGATGTCATCATCTCGGTCGGCTACCGGGTCAAGTCTCAGCGCGGCACTCAGTTTCGTCAATGGGCAACCCGGGTTTTGCGTGACCACCTGGTAAAAGGCTACACCATCAACCAGCAACGCCTGACTGAGCAGACCGAAAAACTGGTCGAAATGCAGCGGGCGATAGAGTTGCTGAGTCGAACTCTTTCCAATCAGGAAATGGTTGACGATACCGGCAAAGAAGTGTTGCAGGTTATCACTGATTACGCTTACGCCCTCAACCTGCTCGACCGTTACGATCATGGCACCTTGGCCATCGAAGAGACCAGCGGCAGTGCAGATTTTATCCTCGACTACGAAAGCGCCAGTCGGATCGTCCAATCAATGAAAGGCGATTTCGACGGCCTGTTCGGCATCGAAAAGGATCAGGGATTCAAAAGCGCTCTCGGCACCATCTACCAGACCTTCGATGGTAAAGAACTCTACCCAAGCGCCGAAGAAAAAGCCGCCAACCTGCTCTACTTCATCGTCAAGAACCACGCCTTCAGCGACGGCAACAAACGCATCGCCGCCGCTATTTTCATCTACTTCCTCAACGCCAATCGCATTCTCTACCGCGAAGACGGCAGCAAACGCTTGGCCGACAACGCCCTGGTCGCCCTGACCCTGCTGATCGCCGAGAGCAAGCCGGAAGAAAAAGAGACGATCGTGAAAGTGATTGTGAATCTGATTAATCGGTGTAATTGATACTGGATTTAAGGAGGGAGCTGATGTCTATTGAACTACTTTCGGTGAAGTGATAGATACAATTAGAAGCTGACACCAAAATTGAATGTGAAACTGAAATTCAACCAAACATCCGAGCGTCGGTAAAGTATTTAAAAAGATTTGACTCTCTTATCTGTCTTACATAAACTTTGCCAATTCACCACCTTATGGGAAAACACTCAAGATGCTGCTGACTATTTTTTTCTACATTACCTTCTACCCCTTCACCCTCTTCTGTTCGCTGCTGGCAATCTTCGCCTCATTCTTCGGGGCTGAGAAGGCACACGCAGTGGCTATTTTCTGGGGAACGAACAGCCTACGCCTGGTCGGGGGGAAACTCCGGGTTGAAGGAAAAGACAACATCCCGGCAGACGGTGCCGCCATCTATATGGCCAATCACTCCAGCAACTTCGATATTTTCTCCCTCTATGCAGCCCTG
>CBDUUF010000448.1:0-1799 GCA_965370375.1 uncultured Desulfuromonadaceae bacterium | reverse complement strand
GCAACTCCCGGATCTACTGCATTGCTTGATGGCCTCAGTGCACTTGATAAAGAAGACGAACCGACTTTAATTCTATTTTCTGATGCGGTGACGGTGGTTGATGAAACCCGGTTGGCGGTATTTTACGGCCTTTATCAGCAGGCACTTTTAAAGTGTTCATTGTTAAAAGATCGCTTCACAATAATTGATTTGCACCGTGGTGATCAGGATATCGGCCTTCTCAATGGAGTCATAGAGGATTTTAGAAACAATATCGGCAACAATAACCTTTCCTATGGCGCAGCCTATTACCCATGGTTGTTGAGTGGCTTACAGTATGGCTACAGTGAGTTTAATGTCGAAATAACTATAAGTACCTCATCAGCAACCGATGTCCGGCTAATTTACGATATTGAAAATCTGGACAACCTTCCGGATGTAACTGACTCTGCCGGTGACCCACTCGGAGATGATGATAAAAGACAACACTATGAAGATCGTTCACTGTTCCATTTTGACAATGCCGCTTACTCTGAGATTAAGTCACTAATAGAAACCTTTAGAGTAAAATTGCCGCCTAGCGGTGCAATGGCAGGCGTTTATGCCAGTGTAGACAACGAGCGTGGTGTGTTTAAAGCACCTGCAAATGTGAGTTTAAACGGTGTGATTCGTCCTTTGGTCAATATAGACGATCTCCAACAAGAAGGTATGAACGAACATGCAAGCGGGAAATCGGTTAATGCGATTCGTTCTTTCGCCGGCAAAGGCGTGCTTGTTTGGGGTGGGCGAACGCTGGCTGGAAACAGCAATGAATGGCGCTACATATCTGTGCGCCGGTTCTTCTTGTTTGTCGAGGAGTCAATTAAAAAATCCGTCGAAAACTTTGTTTTTGAAGCCAATAATGAATCGAGCTGGATTCGGTTGCGCAGTCTTATCGAGAATTTTCTAACGCTACAATGGAAAGCAGGTGCACTAGTGGGAGCCACCCCGGATCAGGCTTTTTATGTTCGTATAGGACTGGGAGAGACAATGTCAGCTCAGGATGTTTTAGAAGGAAGGTTAATCGTTGAAGTCGGGCTGGCAGTGGTCAGGCCGGCCGAGTTTATAATTCTTAAATTTACACACAAACTTCCGGAAGCTTAGGGTAAACATCGTGGAAAAAACACCAGGCGTATATATTCGAGAAATTGCTTTGTTGCCGTCATCAGTTGCTCCGGTTTCAACAGCGATACCGGCCTTTATCGGCTATACCCAAATGGCAGGCGGAGCAGGACGTCCATTGGACAGGCAAGCGACCCAGGTCAACTCATTGCTGGAATACGAGCAATTGTATGGTACGGCCGAGAATCAGAGGCTGACCATCGCGGTCGAAGATGGCGCTGCAATTGAGATTGCGGTAGATCAGGAGAATGCCTCTCCTTACCTGATGTACTACCAGTTACTGATGTATTTTCTAAACGGCGGAGGTCCTTGCTACATTATTTCAGTTAACGATTACCAAAGCGCCTCGCCTTTGGTTGAACTGGACTTTCTCGATGAGACCGCTGATAGTAGCACGGGTCGACTCGGCGGACTTGCAGCCGCGAGGAAAGTGGATGAGATTACCTTGCTAGTTTTTCCAGACGCCCCCGCTTTAGGCGATAGTGATTACTATAGTTTGTATCAGGCGGCATTGAAGCAGTGCAGCGAATTAAAAGACAGGTTTACTCTGATCGATGTTAAAGACCCAGTGACAATGACTGACGGGGGGGCGCCGTTATCCCCGATAGATGCTTTTCGAGGCGTGGTTGATTTTGCAGGGATCGGAAACAGCAATTTGA
>CBDUUF010000447.1:0-1800 GCA_965370375.1 uncultured Desulfuromonadaceae bacterium | reverse complement strand
GAATTCGCTGTAGCGTCGCCGGTTGCATCCTGATCGTTCCGGCGGCCGTCGCCAAACGTTTGCTGGTCGGCTTATCGGCAACATCGACCATCACCGCGCGCCCTTCGGTATCAAAATGGGTCAAATCATCGCTCATTACATTATACTCCATGAGATATTCACCTGATAATAATATAGTTATTCGAACAGCCCGTCCAGAACTTCGCTGACATTCTTCACACCGATCAACTTAATGCCGTTCGGTACTTTCAAATCTTTCATATTGCCCTGCGGCAGAAAACAACGATTAAAACCGAGCCGCGCTGCTTCATTAATCCGTAATTCCGGCTGCGCCACCGCCCGCACCTCACCGGTCAGGCCAACTTCACCAAACAACACGGTTCGGGCCGGAACCGGGCGATTCAGGTGACTGGAGGCAAGCACCGCTAGTACACCAAGGTCTATCGCCGGTTCAACCAGCCGGACACCGCCAGCCACATTGAGAAAAATATCTTGGGCAAGCAACGACAAACCAACCTTTTTTTCAAGTACCGCCACCAACAGTGAGGCGCGGTTGTGGTCAAGTCCCATGGTCGTCCGCCGTGGAGTACCGAACGAAGCGCCGGAGACCAGCGCCTGCAGTTCAACCAGAATCGGCCGGCTCCCTTCAAGCGAGGGAACAACCACGCTGCCAGCCGCCCCGTCCGGACGCTCGGCCAGAAACAGTTCTGATGGATTTGCCACTTCGACCAGGCCAGCCTCGCGCATCGAGAACACGCCGATCTCATTGGTCGAGCCGAAGCGGTTTTTCACCGCCCGCAAGATCCGGTAGGGATGACCGGCGTCACCTTCGAAATAGAGTACGGTATCGACCATATGCTCGAGCATGCGCGGCCCGGCGATCGAGCCATCCTTGGTCACATGACCGACCAGAAAAGTCGAAACTCCTTCACCCTTGGCCAGCTGCATCAGCCGACCGGCGCATTCACGTACCTGACTGACGCTGCCGGGAGCCGATTCGAGTCCGGCTGTAAATATGGTCTGGATTGAATCTATGATCAGAAAGGCCGGCTTGATCTCACGCACACGCTCAAGAATCGATTCGAGGGAGGTTTCGGCTAGCAAGAGTAATTCCGGGTGCTTCACTCCGAGACGATCGCCGCGCAGACGAACCTGCCGGACCGACTCCTCGGCTGTGGCATAGAGTACCGGACCGTGGACTGCGAGCCGGTCAGCCGCCTGCAGCAGCAGGGTACTTTTGCCAATTCCTGGATCGCCACCGATCAGGCTGAGTGAACCTGGCACAACACCGCCACCAAACACCCGGTCGAGTTCAGCGATCCCGCAACTGATCCGGTCATCATCTGTGGTCGAGACGGCAGCGATCGACTGCACGGTCGCCGGTGACGGCAACGGCCGCGCGGTCTTCTTATTGATCACCACCTGCTCCTCAACCAGGGTCTCCCACTGATTGCAATCGGGGCACTTGCCGAGCCATTTCGGACTCTGATAACCGCATTGCTGGCAGCTGTAAATGCTTTTTTGCTTCACGATCCCTCCTGAAAATAAGATGCCATTCTATGCTTCGTCCTCAAGGGTGTCAATCGGTTGCCGTTCTCGCTACCAAAGCAGGCCCTTTTCACCAATACCCAGACTGAATTTCCTGAAGGTTAATGAATGAATAAGCTATTGATTTAAAACAAAAAAAAAGATATTGTGAAGGTTCACAAAATTGGTTCAGGCGAAACATATACCTGCATGAACCACCGAAGAGGCAAAATCCGGGTAACCGGATGACGCAAAGCCACCTGTCCATTGTCT
>CBDUUF010000446.1:0-1803 GCA_965370375.1 uncultured Desulfuromonadaceae bacterium | reverse complement strand
GAAGAAATTATTCTCGGAGAAATGCTCTGGGCAGCGACCAAATCGCTGATTGCGGCAACGCTGATGGGAACCGTCCTCTCCCTCTGTGGCCTGCTCACTTTCCCCGGCACCCTGTTGATCCCGCTGTTTGCCGTGCTCGGCGGCCTCTGTTTCGCCGCCATGGGGATGATCTGCACCGCCCTGGTACCGGGAATCGAGACCTTCAACCTGCCGATCTTCCTCGGCATCACGCCGATGTTTCTGTTCAGCGGGACCTTCTTCCCGTTGCAAAATCTGCCGGGCTGGGCGCAAGCGGTTGCCAATCTGCTGCCGTTGACCCATCTGGTCAAACTGGTGCGTGGCGCCGGTTTGCAAATATGGTCAAACGACCTCTGGTTCAGCCTGCTATATCTGCTGATCGCAGCCCTGCTACTGTTGCCTCTCGCCATCAGGCTTATGGTGCGTCGCATCGTGCATTGAGATAGCAGTAAAAAAACCCAGAGCTACTGTCCGGCTTTACGTCTGACCGTCACCGACTCGCCACCAATTCCCCAATTATCGGTCTCTACTTCATCGATCACCACCACGGTCGTGGCCGGATTCTTCCCCAGGACATCAACCAGCAGTTGTGTCGCGCCTTTAATCAGCGCCGCCTTCTGCTCGGCGGTTGCCCCTTCGCGGGTAATCCTGATATTGATATACGGCATGACACTCTCCCTTCAGTAAATCCATTTATTCCAACTATGCTTCACCACCAGAAAGTTACCATAAAAACGCCCGAGCGTCGGCACGATTGAAGAATTTGCTGTTTTACCGTACAATCCGAGGCTAACGGTTTGAATCTGTCCAGTCCGACAGATCGTCACGGCAAACAAGTGAGGGTGAAAAAATGATTGTTGGCATTGCAGGCAAAGCCGCCTCAGGCAAAACAACCGCTGCCCACTACATGGCAGAGCACCTGCAAGGTGAGGTGCGGATCGTGCCGATGGCGCAGGTTCTGCGTGACGAAGTCGAAATATTCTTGCGCACCATCGGTGCCGAAGAGTACGTCCCGCTAGTCTATGGTTGTCAGGATGACAAGGTTCGCGTCTTTTATATCGATACCGCACAGGCCGTGGCCTCCTGCCCGCGCTGGTCGCACTTCACCACCGAACATGCCGATATTCAAGACCGTCCGGGACAAACGGCGATAACCGTCCGTAGAGTCTTGCAGTGGTGGGGCACCGAGTACCGCCGTGCCGAAGATCCCGACTACTGGACCAAGGCCTGGGCAAAAAAGGTCGAAAGCTTTGATCTGAACGCCAGCCATATTCTGATCGACGATGTCCGCTTCATGAATGAACTCGACACCGTGCGCGCCGAGAATGGTCTGATCGTCAAGATCGAGCGCCCCGGCTTTAACGGTGCCGGTAATCACGCCAGTGAAACTTCGCTGGACGATTATAACGACTGGAATCGGGTGATCGTCAATGCCGGGACGCTGGAAGACCTCCAGCGGCAGATTGAAGTCTTGACCGAGGAGCTGCTCGTCACGGCCGAGAAGTAAAAATCCAACATAAACTCTTTCACCACGAAGCACACGAAGCACACGAAGGCACGAAGAAGGGCAAGAGTAAAAGCCAGACCAGGTAACGCCGGAGAAGAATCGGAGCATATACCAGATGAACCAAGCGATTATGGTATGAAAAGCTTACTCCCAATTTTAACTTCGTGTCCTTCGTGGTTAGAATGCATCTGACTCTTTATCGCCCCTAAAGTCTGTATGCCCTACATCATGCTTGTTCATCAAACTGTTATAGTGCTTATTTGCTAATCTGTACCTGC
>CBDUUF010000445.1:0-1809 GCA_965370375.1 uncultured Desulfuromonadaceae bacterium | reverse complement strand
CGCAACGCCTCTTTTCGCCAGGTGCATAGCAGCAAACAAACCAGCTGGGCCCATCCCGACAACTAACACCCGGTGCGGCGTAGCAACTTTACAGCTCGATGTTTGAGCAACAATCGATTCAGCAGACAGGCGCCTGTCATCGGCAAAGTCGCGCAGCAGTTCAAACTCATCTACAGTTGAAAAAGCAACCGTATAAACACGGCGCACTTGCGGCTTTTTTCGAGCATCAATCCCGCAACGCACGATCAATAAATCTTTGATTTGATCTACAGGTCGACCGATATAGTCTGCAACCCTGGTTGGCAGGAGACTTTCGTCTTCATTCAAATGTAGTGAAATTTCGCGTAACAGTAGCGTCACAGGCGGGCACCATCATAAAAAAAAGCAAAGATCATGAAACTACTGGACCGGACAATGGCAACGAAATAACAAACTCGGCGCCACCTTCAGGACGGTTGACCGCGTAAATTCGTCCATCAAGACTTTTGATAATCCGTAAAACAGTCGACAGACCAAAACCTGTCCCCCGCTTCCGGGTAGTAAAAAATGGATCAAAAATTCGGTTCAAGTTTTCTTCAGGAATACCATTGCCACTATCTGCAACCATAATCTTTAGTTGCTCATTGTCATGCCCCAGACTGATCCATAGCTCCCCGCCGTCTGGCATAGCCAGCAGGGCATTAGAAAACAGGTTACTAAAAACCAGACTGATTTCATTTTCATCAGTTTGGATATCCGGCACGTCGATGCTGATATCCTTAAACAACTTAATACCCTGAGACTGCATTTGATCAGTGAAACTTTCCAGCGCTTTTAAAATCACTTCGGCAACAGAAACATTAACAAGATCTACTACCGAGCGCTCACTGACATTGAGCAGACGAATCAGCAATTCATCAATACGCTCTATTTCATCAATAATTTTATCCGGATAACCAACAATATCACCCTGCAACTCTGACTGACTCAACACCTGAGCAAAAAGACTGATGGAATTCAACGGATTACGAATTTCATGGGTCAAACCAGCAGATAAGTGCCCGAGAGCGCCCAATTTTTCTGCTTGGATAATTTCGGCCTGCGCCTCTTCAAGCGCCCTGGTCTTCAGTGCAACTCGCTCTTCCAGCTCCCGATTCCAGGCAGCAATTTCAGCCAGTAAACTTTCTCGTTCATCGAGAAGCTCCCGGTTGCGTAATTCAATACGACGTAAACGCAGTACATTTTCTATTCGGTCAACCAGATCCTGGTTATTGAACGGTTTGCGGACATAATCATAAGCGCCGCCTTTCATTACCTCAACAGCGAGATCCTCACTACCTTTACCGGTAAACATTACGACATAAGAGTCAGGCGACACCTTGCGTAGTTCACTCAGTGTCTGCATCCCATCCATGCCAGGCATCATATAATCTAGTAAAATCAGGCAAGGCGGAGCGGCCTCAACCGCTTTCAACGCAGCAGCTCCGGATGAGGCGGTTGTTGCGCTATAACCACAGGCAGACAATATCATCGCAGTAAGGTCGCGAATGACCATTTCATCATCAACAATCAGTATTGTCTCTGACATTACATTACACCCTCAAAAAAATGAAATGTCAGCATACCGTTCAATCTTGACATTTTACAAGGGAAAACCAGTATTTGCGCATGAAAAAAGGCGGCAAATCTGCCGCCTCACAAGGAAAACATAATAGCAACTATGCTTATTTTACCCGGATCGTCATTACCGGTATCGTCGATTTCCTGACAACTTTTTCAGCGGTGCTACCGAACAGTACATGTTCAAGACCAGTCCGACCATGGGTCCCA
>CBDUUF010000444.1:0-1814 GCA_965370375.1 uncultured Desulfuromonadaceae bacterium | reverse complement strand
ATAACGATAAACGAGATGAGCGTAATACCGATCAACATCGGAATCATCATCAACAAGCGTTTAAGAATATATTTCAGCAAGTTACAACTCTTTCGGTCAGTGATCAAATTTTTGCTCGCCGTCCGGGACATACCAGCGAATAAAGTTATATCTGATTCTGGCCGGTGCCTGTTCAATATTTTGAATCCGACTGGCGACCGCCGGCAAGGCTTTACTCAGGTAAAGAAAGGTGTACGGTTGCTCTTCAGCCAGAATCTCCTGAAAGCGATCGTAAATCTGTTTACGCTCCGCCTGATCAAAAGTGCGGCGCCCGCGCTCCAGAAGATCGTCGGCTTCGGCATTTCTGAAACCGATAAAATTCAGTTTGCGCGGTCCTATTTTACTTGAATGCCAGATGTTGTATTGATCAGGTTCCGGCCCCCCGGTCCAGCCGAGAATAGTTGCATCAAAATTACTCGGATCGATGAATTCTTTGAGAAACGCGGCCCATTCAATCACCCGCAACTTGACATCGACACCGACCTCCTTGAAGCGACGCTGGATAATTTCGCCAGTTTTTATCCGCAGATCATTCCCCTGATTAGTGACTATGGTAAAGGCAAACGGCCGGCCACCCTTGTCAAGCACCCCATCATCATCACTGTCAGACCAGCCCGCTGCAGCCAGCAGCTGCCGCGCCTTGTCAGGGTTATAAGGATATTTTTGCACCTTGTTATTGTAGACCCAGGTGTCGGTTTTATAGGGACCGGTCGCTACCTCACCCATACCGAGCAGAACGCCATCGACAACCTCTTGCTTATTTATGGCGTATGCGAGCGCCTGGCGCACGCGCTTATCCTGAAACAGCGGTCGATTCAGATTGTAACCGAGATAGGTGTAGCCGAAGGCCAGATAATCATACTTCGCATAACTTTTTTGAAAAGCCGGTCTATTTGTTTGCGTCTGATACTGCAACGGCGTCAGCCCCATAAAATCGAGACCACCGGACAAAAGCTCGAGAAACTGGGTCGACAAATCAGGGATGATGCGATAGACAACCCGTTTCAGGTATGGTCGTCCCTCAAAATAATCCTCATTTGCCTCAAGTACCAGCTTCTCACCCGACACCCAGGCCTTGAAACGAAACGAACCGGTACCGATCGGTGCGCGAGTCAGAGGGCTTTTGGCCAGCTCCGGCCCGTCTATACCTTGCAACAGATGCTTCGGGTGGATTGCTACACCCCAACTACCTAGCGCCGGAGCATACGGTTTAGTATACGTCACCACGAAGGTATAAGGATCAGGCGCGGCAGCAGTAGCTACCTGGCGGTACGACTCAGCGTAGGCTGTTGGTGTATCCGGATCGACATACAGATGGTAAGTGAACAGGACGTCAGCCGAAGTGAAAGGCTCGCCATCGTGCCAGCGAACATCGCGCCGCAAATGAAACGTCATGGTCAAACCATCGTCGGAGATTTCCCACGATTCGGCCAGCTCACCTTCCCAGTTAAAATCTTTGTCATAGCGAATCAGACCGTTATAAACCAGAGCATTGATGGCAGATGAGGCAGAATCAGACGCCAGCACCGGCAATAAAGTGCTCGGTTCACCGATTGATGCCTCGATAAACGTATCGCCATACGCCGGCACAGAACGATCGACGTAGACCGCTGTTTGCTCCTTTGCTGAATCACATCCGAACAGGCCGAACAGCAGCAGCGTGAACAGGCAGAGCCGTCCTTGTTTGTAAATAAAGGATCTCATCTGCCACCGCCACTGAGCGGGACCAGCTCATATCCAGCGGATGGAGTCAGCTCAAACCGACCGGCTGGAAT
>CBDUUF010000443.1:0-1821 GCA_965370375.1 uncultured Desulfuromonadaceae bacterium | reverse complement strand
GAGCAGCAACACGTTCAGGAGATCCGTCAGGTAAGAAAACAGACGGAAATTGCCAGTAGTATTCGTGTCCGTTCAGACAAACTGGATGCGCTGGTTAATTTGATCGGCGAGATGGTGACTGTTCAAGCTCGTTTGAGTCAGCATTCCTCATCCGTGGATAGTAATGAGCTACTCTCTATATCTGAGGAGGTAGAACGCCTGACCTGGGATTTGCGTGATCAGGTTCTGAATATTCGTATGTTGCCGATCGGGACGACGTTTACCCGCTATCGGCGCCTGGTTCGTGATCTCTGCTCCGAGCTTGGCAAAAGTGTAAAGCTAGAGACCGTTGGTGCTGCGACTGAGTTGGATAAGACTGTCATTGATCGACTCAGCGATCCTCTGGTTCATTTAATCAGAAATAGTGTTGATCATGGGATTGAGACGCCTGAAGAACGCGTTGCAGCAGGAAAACCTGAGATCGGTACGATCCGTCTGTCGGCTGAACATACCGGCGCCAACGTCATGATAACAATCTCTGATGATGGTTGTGGGCTGGATTGTGACGTCTTGTTGAAGCGGGGGCGTGAACTAGGTCTGATCTCAGCAGAAGCCGAACCTTCGAATCGTGAGCTGTTAAATCTTATTTTCGCTCCGGGGTTTTCTACCGCTGAATCAGTGACCAATGTGTCAGGTCGTGGGGTCGGAATGGATGTTGTCAAACGTGCAGTTGATAGTTTGCGTGGCAACATCGAAGTCTACAGTCAACCAGGTAGCGGCACTGAATTCTCAATCAAATTACCATTGACACTGGCAATAATAGACGGCCTGCTGGTTGAGATAGCCGGGGAGTCCTGCGTGTTCCCGCTTTCAGCCGTTGAAGAATGTGTCGAACTACGGCGAGAGGATGCCGCGGCAAATGAACGTAATCTAGCCAATGTACGCGGTGAAATTGTTCCATACATTCGGTTGCGCGAGCACTTTACCATGCATGGTGATGAACGTGACATTGAGCAGATTGTTATTGCCCGTATTGACGGTATGCGGGTTGGCTTTGTTGTTGATCACGTGATCGGTGAGCATCAGACGGTTATTAAATCACTCGGCAAGTTTTATCACGAGATTAAGGGTTTGTCCGGTGCGACTATTCTTGGCAATGGTGAGGTTGCCCTTATCCTTGATCTGCCACAAATTGTCGACAAAGCGGCAATTTTTGAAAATGCAAATTTACATTAGTGACGGAATTGCCAATTCTAAATTTATCATTGATGAAGCGTTATAGTTGCTGTACTCGTAAAAAAGAATCAGATGGCTAAACAAAAATTTCGCACCACAAGGCGTAACGGTTTTTCAGGAGCGAAGGCCTACATATTGTAGGTCGAGGTCCTGAAAAAGCTTTGCAACGCAGTCGGGCGGACTTTTTGCGCCGCCATCATAGTTTGTAGACAGCATTGAAAGGGAGGGACGCACCATGAGTGTTGCCGAAATTACTGAGACCACCCAATATCTTACTTTCACTTTGGCTGAGGATGTTTTTGCCATCGATGTCAAAATGGCCCGGGAAATTCTCGATGTATGTGATGTGACCCGGGTACCACAAACTCCGGATTATATGCTGGGGGTGATAAATCTTCGCGGCAGTGTTGTGCCGGTGATCGATATGCGCCTGAAGTTCGGCATGGAGCATGTCGAGAGAACCCGTGATTCCTGTATCGTGGTTGTTGAGGTCGACGTTGATGGCGAGTCGGTTGTGGTTGGAGCGCTAGCCGATTCAGTGCGTGAGGTTCTCGATCTGGAACCTTCACAAATTGAACCGCCACCACGGATTGGAACCAAGTTAAA
>CBDUUF010000442.1:0-1831 GCA_965370375.1 uncultured Desulfuromonadaceae bacterium | reverse complement strand
TGGTCCTCGACACCGAGGTTTATTCCAACACCGGCGGCCAGGCGTCCAAGGCTACCCCGATCGGCGCAGTCGCACAGTTCGCCGCCGGCGGCAAGCGGATGCCGAAGAAAGACCTTGGCATGATCTGCATGACTTACGGCAACATCTATGTCGCCAAGGTTGCCATGTCCAACCCGGCCCAGGTGGTCAAAGCGATGATTGAGGCCGATTCGTACGACGGACCGTCGATCATTCTCGCTTACAGCCATTGTATCGCCCACGGTATCGACATGACAGCAGGAGTTGATCAATGCAAGAAGGCGGTCAATAGCGGTCACTGGCCACTGTTCCGCTACGATCCGCGGCTGTCCGCTCAGGGCAAAAACCCGCTGCAGCTCGACAGCAAGGATCCGTCGATCAGCTTCGAGGAGTATGCTTACGGTGAGAAC
This sequence comes from uncultured Desulfuromonadaceae bacterium, assembly GCA_965370375.1. Taxonomy (GTDB): domain Bacteria; phylum Desulfobacterota; class Desulfuromonadia; order Desulfuromonadales; family UBA2294; genus Kmv16. The sequence continues at coordinate 1,403 of CBDUUF010000442.1, read as the reverse complement.
CGTTACCGCATACTGAAGAAGATCCAGCCGGATGTGGCCGAACGCCTCATGCAGGAACAGACCCATGAGACTGCAACCCGATTTGATCTGTATAAGAAGTTGGCTGAAATGCAGGCCGACTGCGGCGACAAAGACTGATTAACAAGTAACCGTTTCATTGATGACTGACAAAGGTCTCCGGCGCAAGCCGGAGACCTTTGTCGTTTCTTCAACACAAAGACCAGAAGCGGAAAAGTGCTTGAAGGAACGGGGGTTTAATGCTATAAAGTCACGGATATGCAATATCAGCCAAGGAGCTATGTATGCTGGGTCCACAATCCACAACTTTCGTCATGTACGACGAGGAACTTCGGAAAATCAACGAGGTTTCGGAAAAGCTTCTGCGCGAGTCAAATTCCAAGGTTATTTTTCTGGTCGACAAGAATGGCCAGTTGATCACCTCGGTGGGGGAAACCGAGCACTTGGATACTACCAGTCTGGCATCCCTGACCGCGGGGAATATTGCCGCAACCGGTGGCTTGGCGAAACTGATCGGGGAAAAAGAGTTTTCCATCCTTTTTCACGAAGGTGAGAAGGACAATATCCATATCTCCATAATCGGTGGCCGCGTAATTCTGGTGGTTATCTTTGATCAACGCAGTTCTCTCGGTTTGGTCCGCCTGCGGGTAAAAAAGGCGAGTGACGACTACGGTCATATTTTTGAAGATTTGGCTAACAAGTCGGCGCATGAAGATCAGAGTGGTGGCCCTAGCGCCTTTGCTGAGATTACCGACGACGACATCGACAATCTCTTCAGCTGAAGGGTCGAACTGAATGTCCTTTATTAATTACGCCTCGCGCGAAATCAATTGTAAAATTGTCTATTACGGTCCTGGCCTGTGCGGCAAGACCACTAATCTGCAGTTCATCTATCAGAAAACCTCTCCGGATGCCAAAGGGAAGATGATCTCTCTGGCGACTGAAACTGAGCGGACACTGTTCTTTGACTTTCTGCCGTTGGCGCTCGGTGAGATTCGGGGTTTTAAAACCCGCTTTCACCTCTACACGGTTCCCGGGCAGGTCTTCTACGATGCTTCCCGAAAATTGATCCTCAAAGGGGTCGACGGGGTCGTGTTTGTCGCCGACTCTCAGGAAGAGCGTCTCGACGCCAATATCGAGAGCATGGAAAACCTCAAGCTGAATCTTGAAGAGCAGGGATACGATCTCGACAAACTACCGTTTGTCATGCAGTACAACAAATCTGACCTGCCAAATATTTCGCCGATTGAAGAGTTGCGCAGTCTGCTGAACCCTAACGGCGTCCCGGAGTTTCAAGCTTGTGCCACAACTGGTGAGGGGGTTTTTGAGACCTTGAAGTCGGTTGCCAAGCTGATCCTCATGGAACTCAAAAAAGGTGGCACCGG
>CBDUUF010000441.1:0-1836 GCA_965370375.1 uncultured Desulfuromonadaceae bacterium | reverse complement strand
GAGCGGCTGGAGTCGGCCGAGGCTGTGTGAAAACGTGGTATCTATTATGATGTAAACGTCTCAGCATCAGGGTCAGATGAATGAAACGTTTCATTGAAGGTGAGAACCGATTCCAGAGCACGTTATTCCCCGAGAGTCTTGAAGACTACATAGCAAAAGATAATTCAATCCGTATCGTCGATGCCTTTGTCGACAGCCGGAACCTGAAGCAGCTTGGGTTTGCAGGTGCTGAGCCGAGCGCCACGGGCCGACCGGGCTATCAGCCGGCAACGATGCTGAAGATCTACATATACGGATATCTGAACCGCATCCAGTCGAGCCGCCGTTTAGAGCGAGAGAGCCATCGCAACGTTGAGTTGATTTGGCTGACCGGTCGCCTGATGCCGGACTTCAAGACCATAGCCGACTTTCGCAAAGACAATCGTCAAGCCATCCGCCGTGTGTGCATGGAGTTTGTCGGCGTGTGCCGGGAACTTAAGCTGTTCTCGGCGACGCTGGTGGCGATTGATGGCAGCAAATTCAAGGCGGTCAACAGCCGCGACAAGAACTTCACGCGTAAGAGCGCGAAGCTGAGGATTAAGAAGACCCAGGCGAACATCGACCGTTATCTGGCGAAGCTCGATGCAGTGGATAAGGAAGAACCCGAGATCCGCGAAGTCACCGCCCAGGAGCTGCAACAAAAGATCGCCTCAATGCAGGCGAAGATGGAACAGTTGAAGGAAGTCGAGGCTGAAGTTGAAGCGCATCCGGATAAGCAGGTGTCATTAACCGATCCGGATGCCCGCTCAATGATGAAGGCCGGCGGCGGCAGTAGCGTGAGCTATAACGTGCAAACGGCAGTGGACAGTAAGCACCATCTGATTGCCGCGCATGAAGTGACCAATGCGACCAGCGATCGCAGTCAGTTGTCATCGATGGCCGGCAAGGCCAAGAGCGCGCTCGGTGCCGAAGACCTGACGGTGATTGCGGATCCGGGTTACTACAAGGGTGAGGAGATGGTGGCTTGTTATGACGCCGGCATCACGGCGCTGGTGCCGAAGGTGGATACTTCAGGCAAGCGTGGCAAAGGGCAGTACACACGCGCGGACTTTAGCTACGATGCCAAGGCGGATGAATACGCGTGTCCTGCCAAAGAGCGGATGACCTACCGGCACACGACAAAAGAAGCCGGTAAACAGATGCGGGTGTACTGGAGCAGTCAATGTGGATCTTGTGTACTGAAAGCGAAATGCACCAGCGGCAAAGAGCGTCGCATCAAACGTTGGGAGCAAGAACACCGACTCGAAGCGGCCGAGGCTTTGCTGAAAAAGAATCCGGATGCGATGCGACAACGCAAACGGCTGGTGGAACATCCTTACGGCACGATCAAACACTGGATGGGATCGACGCACTTTTTAATGAAACGATTACCCAATGTTCAAGCCGAGATGAGTCTGCACGTGCTCGCTTACAATCTCAGGCGGGCGATTAACGTACTCGGTGTGCCGAAGATCATGGAACAGCTGCAGGCAAGCTGAGAGGGCCGCCTTTTTCATTGTCGTCGCGTCAGCTTGTGCTGAAGAGACGATCTATTTAGCCAAAAACCGGACGAATAATATTAGTGCAACTACGGCGACCTCCCTCAGTGAGAGAAAAAACGGAGTGGTTTTCTTGGCAACGCTGATTTGTGTATAAATACGACTCTTTTCACACAGCCTCGGCCGAAAGCGGCTGCTGGGCTGCTAAACTGGTGAGAGACCGCAACCCATGGCAGACACTCAAATTGTCAGCCAGTCCTCACCTAAAAAGATCGCAGGTGTTTGTTGTTGATGAAAAAGGTACTTGTTCTTTGCACGG
>CBDUUF010000440.1:0-1845 GCA_965370375.1 uncultured Desulfuromonadaceae bacterium | reverse complement strand
GCCGGTACCGCTGTGGGCGACGAAAGTCAATACCGGCGGCGGATCATTTATCTGTTTCAGATCCTGCGGGCTGTTCAGGTTGCGGAGTGCCCGACGCCAGCCGAACGGTAAATCCGTAGGGTCGAGATAGCGAACAGACAATCGGTCAAGCAGGCTGGTCAGACGCAGGTTGCCGTCGTTCAGTTGTTGTTCAATAATCGGCAGCACCCGCTTATGGTAACAGCCGATCAGCGGTTCGGAACCGCGTGCCGTGCGTGGAACAACTGCGTCATAGCCATTGCGATGCTGCAGTAATTGCCGGAGCAGGTTCGGCGAGGGGAACGGCAGATCACAGGGCAGCACACATACCCATTCATTGCTGGCGTGACAGACGGCATTGTGCAGACCGCCGAGAGATGAACCGGGGTAGCTGTCGGCGTAGCTCGGAACACTGTCCGAAACGAGATCGCTGCGCTCGCCGGCAATTGCGATCTCACTGCAGACGGTCTGTAGTGCGCGAATCCCCCTGGAAAAGAGGGTCTCGCCGTTCAGGTTTAGTGTTGCCTTGTCTGCTTGCATGCGTCGGCTTCTGCCGCCAGCGAGCAATGCTCCTGAGATCACTTCAGCCCTGTTTATGTCGTTATGCGAATTTTGCATAGCGAAAGAATGGCGGTAATGCTATAGTTTGTCAAGTAGCAATTAAGTGTGCTATATGCTGAAACAGATCGACAGTAAAAATGTATTGATTCAAATATCTGAATAATATATATAATATCAAGCTTTTCACGAAAGGAGAAAATCAATGTTTGGTCTTGGTACAACAGAAATGATGATTATTCTGGTGCTCGTCCTGATTATTTTCGGTGCTGGCAAGTTGCCGCAGGTCGGTGGCGCACTCGGAAAGGGGTTGCGCGAATTTAAGGGTGGCATCAGCGGTGCTGATAAGATAGAAGAGGAAAACCGCAGCATCGAGTCCTGATTGATGGCGTCGTAAAAAGTCCGCCCACCTGCGTTGCAGCGTCTGTTCAAGACTTCGACATACAACATGTATGCCTTCACCCTTGAACAGCCACTACGCCTTGGCGGTCGAAATTTTTACTTAGCCATCTTATTTGTTTTTGCGAGACCATCATTATTACCTGGAGAGTTTATGCGCGACCAACATGGACGCACAATAAATTATCTGCGCCTGTCAATTACCGATCGATGTAATTTCCGCTGTCGTTACTGTATGCCGGAAGCGGGGGTGGAGAAGCAGAGCCATCAGCAGATCCTCCGCTACGAGGAGTTGCTCAGGATTGCCCGGGCCGCCACTGCCCTCGGTATCGACAAGATTCGCGTGACCGGTGGCGAGCCTCTGGTGCGTAAAGGGGCGGTCGCATTTCTGGGACAATTATCTGCCTTGCCGGGGGTGCAGGATCTGGCTCTGACAACCAATGGTTTTTTGCTCGGCGAGTTAGCTCAGCCATTGCGTGATGCCGGGGTTAAACGGGTTAATATCAGTATCGATTCGTTGAATGACCAGACCTTCGCCGAGATCACCCGGGGTGGCAAACTGCAACAGGTGCTGGCCGGAATTGAGGCTGCAGACGCAGTCGGGTTGAAAATCAAGCTCAATATGGTCGTGATGCGTGGCATCAACGATCATGAAATTAACGATTTTGCCCGTCTCTCTCTGGAGCGCCCATGGTCGGTTCGGTATATCGAATATATGCCGACCATTCGGGAAGCGGATTGGCAGGAACGGTTGTTGTCTGGCGAAGATGTACTTGCGCAGATCAGGCACGAGTTTGATCTTGCACCGATTGAGATTTCTCGGCAGTGTGGTCCGGCCCGGCCTTTCCGGATAGAGAATGCGGCTGGAAC
>CBDUUF010000439.1:0-1859 GCA_965370375.1 uncultured Desulfuromonadaceae bacterium | reverse complement strand
TACGCCTTGTGGTGCGAAATTTTTGCTTAGCCATCTGGTTCTTTTTTACGAGACCCTCTATATTGAGCCGCTCCCTGTTTTGATCCAAAAGCCGCCCTGCATTGCAGAGCGGCTTTTTTAGTAAAAAATGTCGATTGCGAGTCATATATAGACTATAGAAGTGGCAGGAGTTGTTTAATATTGCTAGAATAGATTCCTGAATTATTACCTTTGGCAAAGGACATCCTGAGTATGCAGAAGCTGGTATTTATCGATGTTGAAACGACTGGCGTCGACCCGGAACGCAATGGCGTCACCCAGATTTCCGGCTGCGTGCAGATCGGCGACAGCGTCAGTGAATATTTCGATTACTACGTGCGCCCCTACCCGACCGATAAGATCGAGGATGCGGCGCTTGAGGTGACCGGTATCGACCGGCGGCAGTTCCTGCCGGAGAGTGATCCGAACTGTCTGCAGGTGGAGGGACAACCGTTCGAAGATCCGCAGACGGTCTACAAACAACTGGTCGAAATGCTCGGTCGGCACGTCAACAAGTTTGACAAAACCGACAAGTTTCAGTTTGTCGGCTACAATGCGCACAGCTTTGATATGCCGTTTATGCGCAAGTTCTGGGAGAAGAATAACGAGCGCTACTTCGGCAGCTGGTTCTGGTATCCCTGCCTCGATGTCATGCTGCTCTGGGCACAGATCCTCCAGCCGGTCCGCTCGGAGTTGACCAATTTCAAGCTGATGACCATCGCCGCTTACACCGGAATCGAGATTGACGAGAGCCGTCTGCATGATGCCCAATACGATATCGAGCTGACCCGCAACCTGTGGCTTTCGGCCAAGCAGATTGTCGAGCGGGGCGGCACGCCGTTACAGAAGGGTGCGCAGGGGAAGTTGTTTGATTTTTAGGCCAAGTAAAAAGACAAGAAGGGCAAAACCGGGATGGCTATCAGTCCTTTAAAATTGATCTGTGGCATCCTCTGGCTCGGTTTGTTTCTCTTCGCTCTCACCCTTTGGTTGCAATCGCAATACGCTTTGACCGATATCCCGATGTTGCTCAAGCAGTGGCTGGATGAGGTCGGGTTGTTCCAGGCCGCCCTCATCTATATTGTGTTGTACGCAGTGCGCCCGTTGATTTTGTTGCCGGCGACACTTTTGACCATCGCATCCGGACTCATCTTCGGCCCCTGGCTCGGCACGTTGTTTACGATCATCGGCGAAAATGCCAGCGCCAACCTTGGTTTTTCCCTGTCGCGCTGGTTCGGGCGAGAATCCGTCGAGGCGCACTCGACCGAGATGATGAGTCGCTGGGACACAAAGCTCAGACAGAACGGTATTGTCGCTGTTATGACCATGCGCTTGATCATGTTGCCGTTTGATGCGGTGAACTTTGGCTGCGGATTGACGGCTGTGCGGCAGCGCGATTATGCGATCGGTACTTTTATCGGCATCCTGCCCGCCTTGATCGGGTTTGTTCTGCTCGGCGGGATCGCCGCACCAGAGGTAGATCATCGGCTGTCGGTTTTGTTTCTATCGGTCTTTTTCATGCTGCTCGGCCTTGGTCTAGCACGACACCTGCAACTTAAAGAGAGAGCGAGGCAGGTGGCGAAATAATCGGCAGTTTTACTGGTAAATTCTCATATAAATTACTCCACATAGTGGTCTCAGATTATCCAGGGATTTATGGGACTTTTTCTTAAGGAGATTGGCAGCCCTGGCTGTATCAATTAATAACTATGAAAAGTATTGGAATCTTCGGACTTGGTCTGTTCGCTACTCTGTATATCCTCAACCCGGGTGCGGGTGTTATTGAACTCATCCCTGACAATATCCCGGTTATCGGAAATCTTGATGAGGTGGCTGCGGCGGCG
>CBDUUF010000438.1:0-1861 GCA_965370375.1 uncultured Desulfuromonadaceae bacterium | reverse complement strand
ATCTTGAGTTTTGAATTTACCTTTGATTTTGTCGCCTGTTCATGTCTGGTCAAGATCGATAATTTCCATGCGATTATTGATATGAGGATGCTTAGTGGAAGGTCCTTCTGTGACAATCACCATATTTCCTGTAATCCCATTCGAACCAAGCCATTCACGGGTATAGGTCCGCCAGTCTTCAGGATGCTCAGGATCATGTATCGGTAAGACACCATAAGAAAACTGGAGATGCTGACAGGTACTTTTTTGACGGCTGATAGCTGTTAACCAGACCGGCAACCGGAACCGGGTGATGCTTCTTGCCGTTTTGCCGCTATATGTGGGGACGAATAAGGCCGCTGCAGTGACGTGCTCAAGGGTATAGTGAACGCTCAAAGAAATGAGATCCACTACACTGAGATTTTCATTCCGCCCCAATGTTTCAAGAGTTTCTTTAAGCCAATAATGCTTGCGATGCGGTTCAGTTGTTGCGGCAATCTTGGCAAGCATGGTCACCGCCTCCACCGGATACTTGCCCATTGCCGACTCGCCGGAAAGCATGACGCAGTCGGTACCATCGAGGATGGCATTTGCCACATCGGTGGATTCGGCCCGGGTGGGCCGAGGATGTTCGGTCATGGATTCGAGCATCTGGGTTGCGGTAATAACCGGTTTGCCCAACCTCTGGGCCTTTTCCATCAATCGTTTCTGAACAACTGCCATCGCTTCAATAGGTGTTTCCACTCCCAGGTCGCCGCGGGCGATCATAATTCCGTCTGCCGCCATTAAAATTTTGCCCAGGTGATCCCGGGCGCTGGCCCGTTCGATCTTGGCAATGATGAATGGGTTATGGCCTAGTGCTGCTGCCGCCTGGCGAACTGCTTCAATATCCGCTGCAGTTTCAACAAAGGACTGGCTGACCGCGTCCACCCCGTTTTCTAAGGCGAATTTAAGGCATTCATGGTCGTGATCGGTAAAGGCGCTGATGCCAAGATCAATGCCCGGCAGGTTAAGACCCTTTCGCGAGCGCAGTTCGCCGCCAACCGTGCACAGGCACTGGACGTCGTTACCGGTTATCCGAATAACTTCCAGTTGAATAATCCCATCATTAAGAAACAGGGTGTCGCCGGGTTTAACAACCTGGGGAAGAGAAGCAAAGCTCATCGAGACCCGCTCCGCATTGCCGATAATATCCTCGGATGTCAAAGTAAAGCGGTCACCGTCACAAAGCTCAATGGGTTCTTCCGCCAGTTGGCCGATACGCATCTTGGGGCCGGGCAGATCAGCCATAATTGCCACATGCCGACCGGTCTTCCGTTCGGCGGCCCTGACCCTATCAATGATTTCCTTATGATTGGAAAAATCACCGTGTGAAAAATTGAGGCGCACCACATTCATTCCTGCAAGAATCATTTTCTCGAGGATTTCCGGTGAATCAGACGCCGGGCCGATGGTACAGACGATTTTGGTCTTGTTAGTTGGAAGAGTCATGGGGTTACCCTTGTTGTAGCTCGAAGTTAAAATATTTATTTAATGATCTTACCGGTATTATCCATTTCTCTACCTCCAAATTTGGCAAGTGATAATACTTTAACAATACTGACAAAAGTGCCGGTGTCAAGAGAGTTCATTTTTGTTTTCAGGTATATACTACAGTGTGGCATTGGTTTGCTGCAGATTTTTAATTACTAATAAGGCCTGCCTTTTTTTGTTTCTAAATTTGCGATTGCTGCTATCAATCTAAAGTTGTGAATGATTCCTAAAGTACCAAGATGTACAGTGTACATGTTGACTCCCATCGTTGCTGTCAGCGGAAGAGTCTCTCTCGGTCACGCAGTGCCAGTGAGAGAGGCGATCCCGATGCCAACTCTCTTGTTGGTCC
>CBDUUF010000437.1:0-1874 GCA_965370375.1 uncultured Desulfuromonadaceae bacterium | reverse complement strand
GGTTGCAGTCATGGCACATTACGCCGATATTGAAACTGCCGGGTTTATGCGCCTCGGCAGCGATGGCATTCATATGGAGGAGCGGGTTTACAGCCGTTCCGGGAAAAATATCCGTCTTACCGGGATGATTCATATCGGTGAACAGGAATTTTACCGTGATCTGATCGACACAACCGCAACCGGTCGGATGGTTATTCTGGCCGAAGGCGTGACAGATGAGGACCGCCTGCTGACCTCCAGCTTTGGTTACGATTCTATGGCTCAGCTACTCGGTTTGACTTCCCAGGCCGATATGGAGTTTCCCGGCCAACTTATCAATGAAGCGGATCTGGCCGAGATGTCATTAGCTGAGTATGACGATCTGGAACCACATATTATTCATGCTGATACCGACCTGAATCGCTTTAACCCGCAGACGATTGAATTTATCAATATTCTCGGCAAACACTTATTTAATAGTGATTCGCTGCCACAAGGGTTGCAGGCTTACGATGCCTGGGCCCGGGAGAATATCACCCCGGAGACTTCGGAAATTATTTTTGGCGATCTGCTCGATTTACGCAATGAGGTCGTCCTCTCCTGGGTCGATCGGGTTTTGCCACTTTATGACACCATCGTCATTCCCTGGGGTGCCCTGCATATGCCAGGGATTGAGGCGGCAATTCTGGAGCGAGGTTTTAAGCAGACTTCTTCGCGGGAGCGTTTGAGTGTCGATTTTGAAAATGTTCCGGTCGCCCGGATACTGCAGAAACTATCTGAACCGTCGGCGCAAGAGTCGAACGAAAAACTTTTATAGGAGTGTCTTATGCGCATTCTGCTAATACTCGGTTTTATCGGTCTATTCCTGTCTGGTCAATGCTGGGCCGGTGAGGTGCAGATTGTTGATGTCAAGGCGAAGCAACGTGGGGACACCTGGTCGTTTAGTGTCACGCTGAAGCATGCAGACAGCGGCTGGGAGCATTACGCCGATGCCTGGCGGGTAGTTGATGCCCGAGGGAATATTCTCGGAACCCGGACCCTGTTTCATCCGCATGAGAATGAGCAGCCGTTTACCCGGAGGCTCGATGGCGTTGTGATCAAGGATCTGTCAATGCCGGTCTATATTGAAGCAAACGACAATCTGCACGGCTGGTCAACTCAGCGGTTTGAGGTCAGTCTGCAAGACCGCTAGCCTCATGACAAAGCACAACAAAAAAGCCCCGGACAAAATTGTCCGAGGCTTTTTAAGTCAAATTGTAAGATTTCAGTCAGTTTTTGTGGTGTTGATGGTAACGTTCTCGTCAATATAGGTCTGGATTCGCTTGGTCGTCGCTTCATCAAGATCGATGAACTGCACACCCATACCTGGCGGTAGTTGCTCGCACTTGATCCACTCCGGATGATTGACCCAGGCGACCCGGGCCCGGCAGCAGATCAGGTCATCATTATCTTCGGGGGAAAACTGGATGTTGATGCGATAGTCGATCGGCAGTAGTTCGCTGGTTTCGAGAAAACAGCCACCGATATTGATGTTGCGAATCCAGCCCTCATGCAGTTCATCGAGATCGGCGCCGCAGGATACGACCAGCAACGAGTCGATCCGCGGTGCAGCGCGGTCGAAGATGCCGAGCAGATGGCTGGCGGTGGTAAGGAAGCGTTGTGGGTCGACCGGCCGACCGATAACCGCTTCGCAACTTAGCTCCTGACACTGGTTGCTATTGTCGCGCATCTCCTTGGGTACAATCATGATAATCGGAGTTTTGCGCAATACGGGACATTGCTTGATTTTTTGACAGCAGTCTTCGCTGTTCAACCCCTCCATCTCAATATCCAGAACGACAAGAACCGGATCATGTTCCTCAACCTGGCGCATTAAATCTTCGCCAGATTTAACC
>CBDUUF010000436.1:0-1876 GCA_965370375.1 uncultured Desulfuromonadaceae bacterium | reverse complement strand
GTGTCGACATCCCGAGGAACAATGCCAACAACAAAACAACCATTGCCGCAAAGAAATGGTAGCGAAGATGTCTCTGGCTCGATGTCGACCAGAGAATACCTTCAATGGCGCAATTGACGCTGTCGATCCAGCTGTCTGGTTTCATACGTAAATTATACCGCCTGTAGACAATCGCATTCAATCAAGGCGAAAACTTCCTTCTCCTTCGCTTCCATCCGCTCAGCATCTTCAGCCGTGCCCCGTTCATGATCATAACCGAGAAGATGCAATATCCCATGTAACAGCAGAAAGTATAGTTCACTTTCAAAGGAACAACCGGCTTCAGCTGCATCCCGGGCAGCCGTATCGGCCGAGAGCACAACATCACCGAGCAGATTCGGCTGCAACGCCATTGTTTCACCTTCCTGCATGGAGAATGAAATCACATTCGTCGGCTTGTCACGTTGCAAGTAGTCGCGGTTCAATTCCTGGATGCGCGCATCATCAACTATAAGAATTGAAACCTCGGCATCAGGACATCCCAAGGCGTTTAAGATCGTCTGTGCCGCCTTTTTTAGCTTTTCTTTTTTTATCGGATGTCCCTGTTGTGCGTTCTCTATTTGAATCATCTCCATTTTTTTTCTCGGAAACCCTCTCTTTGTGTACCGGCTCGGGATAATCGACCCGGTGGTGAAAAATGCCGCCAAGAATAATTTCGAAACTCTTGGCAATCAGGTGCATATCTTTCAGTGTCAATTCGCATTCTTCGAGTTGACCATCGATGAAAATATTATTGATAATCTTCTGTACCATGCCACGAATTCGGGCAGATGTCGGATCAGTCAAAGTTCGACTGGCAGCCTCAACGGCATCGGCCAGCATGATCAAAGCTGCTTCACGGGTTTGTGGTTTTGGCCCGGGGTACCGGTAGTCACGCTCAGACACCTGTTGAACATCTGCATTAACCTGATTCTTTGCTTTATCGTAGAAAAATTTCATCAAGGCCGTGCCATGATGCTGACGTAGGATATCTACAATCTCTTCGCCGAGTTTTTGTTCACGCGCAATCTCGACCCCATCCTTAAGGTGGGCAATAAGAATCAGCGCGCTCATCGAAGGGGTCAACTTGTCATGACGATTTTCTCCAGCACCAATATTCTCGATAAAATATAACGGTTTGCGGGTCTTGCCAATATCGTGATAGTAGGCTGCCACCCGGCAAAGTAACGGGTTAACGCCGATCTCTTCGGCTGCTGCCTCAACCAGATTGCCGACTACAACAGAATGATGATAGGTGCCCGGAGCCTGAATCATCAATTCACGCAGAACCGGAGAATGCATATTGGCCAATTCAAGCAGTTTAATATCAGTGGTATATTTAAACAGATATTCAACCAGCGGTATCGTACCGATCACAATTACGGCACAAATAAACCCGTTGAGCAGACCAAAACCGGATTTGTAAATAAGTTGCAGATCAAATCCGTGTCCGGCCAAAAAATGGATACTGATAACAGCCAGAACATTGACAACCGACAAACGAAAGCTAGCCCGATAGAGGGTCGCCCTCTCCTTACAATGCCGCACCCAGTGGGCCGCAGTCAGGCTTCCAACAAAAGTATAGAAAGTTAAAAGCAGATTATTACCAAACAGTATTCCGACCAGCAGTGCTGCCAGAAATGAAAAGAAAACCGTCACCTCGGAATTCAGAACAATCCTGACCAGCATCGCGCCGACCGCAAACGGCACTGCATAATAATAACTGGTCGACTCTATATAAGGAAAAGCACTTTCGAGTGCCGAAGAGACAAAAATTGCCAGTTTGATCAGGATTTACAGACCGACAAACGTGACAGATAAAAATATAAGATAACGGTTATTCAGGTCATATTTGCGG
>CBDUUF010000435.1:0-1883 GCA_965370375.1 uncultured Desulfuromonadaceae bacterium | reverse complement strand
CTGCCAGCTGCCGTCGAGATACTCAGCATGATCTGCGTCAGATCGTTTGATAATATTGAACTGTTCGTTCAGGTTGAAAATGGTGATATCGTGCAGTTTCCCCTCTTGCGGTAAGGCCTGTTTGATAAAGATCATCCGGTCGCCGGAGCGGTACCAGACATTGTCGCGAACGCTCTGTGGGCCTTTTTCCCCTTTGATCTGAATATTCCAGATATCTTTCATAGTCCGGGCACTGGACGGTAATACCATCTCCTGTATCAGGACAATTCCGACCGCAATGATCAGGGTGACTACAAGTAATGGTTTTGCAATCTTAATCAGGCTGAGTCCGCCGGCGCGCATGGCGGTGATCTCGCCGGTGCGTGACAGACTACCGATGGTCATGAACGCCGCCATCAGGATCGCGATTGGTGCGACCCGGACAAAGAAGAGCGGGAGAGAACTGATAAAGTAAAGGACTACGGTCGCCAGCGGTGCTGATTTGCCGACAAAATCATCAATCTTGTCGAGAAAATCGATCAGCAGATAGGTGCCACTGAAGGCCGTCACCGATAACAGGAAATAGCGCAGGTAGGTTTTGGTTATGTATTGTGCAAGTAAACCCATCGCTTAATCCTTTTTCCTGAACAGGCCGGTGATTCGATTAAGCAGGTCAAATTGTTTTTCCTGAGCGGCCATGCTGTAGATATAGCCGCCACCAAACAAAAACAGTAAAGGTGGTATCAACATGGTGTAGGGAGTTATTCCGAGATCGAGAGTTAATGTCTTGTTCAGGGAGTAAACCATAAAATAGGCCATGAATATAACCAGGCCGATGGCAAACCCGCCACCGCGCCCGGAGCGGGATGATTGGATACCGAGCGGCACTCCGAGTAATGCAAACAGGATTGGCACAACCGGTAAAAGTAACCGGTCAAGGAATTCGACGGCATAGAGCATCCATTGCTCGTGATTCTCTGCCGTATCCCGTGCCGCAATAAGGTCGCTGCCGGTGAGTTGGTTAAGCTTCTTCTTGCGGGGGTCGTGCTGCAGCAGACCGCCGCCGATATCGAGGTTGATATCGTAGGTGTTGAAAGCGATGACCTGATACGCTGGTTCGCCGTCGGCGGTCGTTTCGCGGTGAACACTCCCTTGTTCAAGATGCAGCGTCAAAATCTGGGCTTCGACATCACTGACGATCCGTCCTTTAGCCGCAGCGATAATAGACGGTTCTGAGTCAAGACGCTCATCAGAGATAAACACCCCTGACATTTCACCGGTCTTATCGGCGATAGCTGATGTATAGAGAACGATATTGTCAAATTCGGAATTAAAGATCTGGGCTTGAATGCCTGTACTCGCACGGTTCGCAGCGATATTAAACAACTTCTTGCGAAAGGCGTTGTTGCTGGCTGGAGCCAACCAGAGGCTGAGTAAGGCGGTGATTATGGCGACACCGATGGCAACGACCATGGTCGGTTGTAACATCTGTCCCAGGCGCACGCCGGATGCCTTCAGGGCGACGATCTCCGAGTCAGCCGACATCCGACCGAAAGCAATCAGGATGCCCATCAAAAACGAAAAGGGGAGCGTCAACATCAAAAATGAGGCCATGGTGTAAAGAAACAACAGGGCAATGTCAGCGACCGGCACCCCCTTGCTCAGGACCATTTCAGCCAGGCGCAGTATTCGACCGATGAGGATGACAATCGTAAACAGAAAGACACCCATGATGGTCGGTGTAAGGACTTCGCGTATTATATAGAAATTTATTTTTTGACGTGTAAATAATCCCCAGATCGCCCGGTTGTCCTTCACTGGGGGTTTGCCCCTGAATCTGATAATCGAATACCCAGGGGTGGCCTTTTTGTATTTTTGCCTGCAAAGTTTTTGAAACCTGAATT
>CBDUUF010000434.1:0-1893 GCA_965370375.1 uncultured Desulfuromonadaceae bacterium | reverse complement strand
ACTCGTCCAGAAGGGGTTCCAGATTTATGGGAGCAAAAGGCACTGCAGGTACTTGCCCGTGGTGAATCATCATTTTACGAACTTTCGTTAGCTGGTGGTCGGGAATCATTACGATTATTACAGGCAAATCGGATTAGTGCGGAGTGCTTAGTCTGTCATTCAGATGATTATCATGTAGGTGAGCTACTTGGTGGTTTCAGCCTGGCTATTCCTCTTGAGCCTTATTACGCAGTTCTCGGCACCTTCAGTTACACCTCCTTGGTCAGTATCTGGCTGGTTGGTATTATACTTACCAGTCTGGCTATCTATTTTTTTAAAAGTCAATTGAATCTGGCGAGTACACAGGAGAGCCAATTACAGCTTGCTGAAACCAATCTGCACTATATCTCCTATTTTGATCCGGGCACCAATTTACCCAATCGGGCTACTTTTGATGATCGACTGAGCGTTGCCATGGCCCATGCCATGCGCCTGGACGAACGGATCGCTATCGTGGTGGTTAATATAGAGAATTTCACCCAGATCAGGGATTTATTCAGTCAGGGTGTCGAAGATAAATTGGTGCAAAAGGTTTCAGAGGTCATTGCGTATAAAATTCGCCCGGATGACACTATTGCCCGGATGGGCAATGACCGGCTGCTGCTATTGTTGCCTGGTCTGGTCTCGCGTGCAAATATTGCCCGGATCATCAACAATATCAATGAGACATTTGACACGCCGATCATTTTGGATGACGCTGAGATTATTGTCAAAATCAGCTTCGGTGTCTCGGTGTTTCCCGATGATACATCAGATTCGGAGCAGTTAGTCTTATATGCCGAGACTGCCGCTTCGAGAGGCGGAAAACAAATTGTTTCAAATCTGCAGATGTACTCGGAAGAGTTGAACGCTGCCGCGCATGCCCACCTTCAACTGGAAACCGGCCTTCGGCAGGGGCTGACACGGAACGAATTCTGCGTTTACTATCAACCGCAAATCGACGCTCCATCCGGAACAATTGTCGGCGCAGAGGCGTTGATTCGCTGGAATCATCCTAGTCGTGGCTTAATCCCTCCTGATCAATTTATTCCGCTGGCTGAAAATAATGGTGCCATTGTGCCGATCGGTGAGTGGGTTTTGCTCGATGCGTGTAAACAGGCGGTACAATGGCGAGACACCTTTCAACAGCCGTTTCGTATCGGAGTCAATTTTTCGGCACGACAATTTCAGGACGTAGCGTTGGTTGATATGATCGATCGCACTATTGCTGAAACCGGCATAGAGCCTGGCGACCTTGAGATTGAGGTGACCGAAGGAACTATTATGGAAGACGTTGATAAAGCGATTGAGACTTTGATCGATCTTAAAGTTCGGGGGATAAAGGTAGCTATCGATGATTTCGGCATCGGTTACTCCTCGCTCAGTCAGCTGAAAAAACTGCCGTTTGACCGGTTGAAAGTTGACCGTTCGTTTATTTCTGATCTGGAAAATGACCGGGAGAGTCGGGTGATTGTCGAAATGATAATTGATCTGGCGGCCAAACTGAATCTGGAGATCATTGCTGAAGGTGTCGAGACCGAGGCACAGAAGAAATTCCTGATCTCCAGAGGGTGCTATTCCATGCAAGGGTACTATTATGGCAAACCGATGCCGGCCGAAGAATTTTCCCGATTTATCGGCGGATTGAGATCTTGACTTTTTGCTCTTTCAACAAAATAACTTCTTGGTGTTAACTTCGAGTGTGGCCGTAGATTGCTTTCTCTTGTGCGGCGGTTTACGCCACTATAGTTTGATGGCGTCGCAAAAAGTCCGCCACCTGCGTTGCAGCGTCTGTTCAAGACTTCGACATACAGCATGTATGCCTTCACCCTTGAACAACCACTACGCCTTGGGGTGCGAAATTTTTGCTTAGCC
>CBDUUF010000433.1:0-1902 GCA_965370375.1 uncultured Desulfuromonadaceae bacterium | reverse complement strand
CGACGGCCGAGTAGTCCATGGCACCAGGAGTAATGCCTTCGTACATTACGATTTATGCCTTGCCACTCTCTTCGATGAATTTCTTGGCGAAGTCGGCAAAGCCTTTGCCATAGTCGCCTTTGTCATGAATAATGGCGATCTTCTTGGCGCCAAGTTTGTCAGTGGCGAAGTCAGAGGCGAGTTTGCCCTGATCGTCATCCGGCGCGATGGTCCGGTAGAAGTTCGGGTAATCGCCACTCTGGGTCAGCGGCGGGTTGGTGGCTGACGGGGAGATAACGATAATGCCGGCTTCCTTGTAAATACCGAGGGCCGCCTTGGTGGCACCGGAGCAGACATGGCCAATAACCACACTGACACCTTCTGACGCGAGCTTGGTCGCAACATTGGTTGCAATCTCGGGCTTGCACTGGTCATCCATCGGGAAGAGTTCAATCTGCATGCCGAGAACGCCACCTTTGGCATTGACTTCAGCAACCAGCATTTCTGCAGCTTCTTTAGTCGGGATACCATAAGCAGCCAGGTCACCGGTGTGCGGACCGGCAACACCGATCTTGATCGTATCTGCCATCGCTGCACCAGTAAGCGCAGTGGTCAGAGCAAAAGCCACGAGTACAAACAAACGAACAAATTTTTGCATTTCTTTCCTCCTGTCAAAATTACGTTCACTTAGAATAAAACCGAGTTCTACTTATAAGCGATAGAACCCAGAACGGTCAATCTTTAATTCTCAGACAGCAATGAGGTTCTTGCAAAAGTCGTCATCTTCGTGAGAACGGGGATCCAGTTTTTTGTGAGCCCTGAGAACCTCTGGGTTCCCGCCTGCGCAGGAATAACGTTAGTGGGATTTTATAAACTTTTGCAAGAGGCTCAAATTGATAGCAGGAAAATTCAGTTACGCTTAAAAGTTTCCAGCAACCGCCGGGCGGCGGCCCCGGGAGTGGTCACGCCATCAGCCACCGCCTGCTGCAGTTGCGGCAGCAACGCCTCAACCCGGGGATGGCGATGAAACAGGTCTTTCAGATCATCCGTCAACAAGGTCCACATCCAGTCGACTGACTGCAGCCTTCGTTTTTCGGCAAACTCGCCACTGTTTTGCATCGTCGCCCGGAACTCTTCGACCAGCGCACGCACCGTATCGATCCCTTCTTTATGCAGGGCACTGCAGAGCAAGACCGGCACCTGCCAGTTGAGGCTCTTCGGCTTGAGCATGTGCAGCGAATTGATATATTGCTGACGGGCCAGTTCTGCCCGAGGACGATTCTCACCGTCGGCCTTGTTGATCAGGATCGCGTCGGCAATCTCCATGACCCCGCGCTTGATCCCCTGCAGCTCATCACCGGCTCC
Organism: uncultured Desulfuromonadaceae bacterium; assembly: GCA_965370375.1. GTDB lineage: Bacteria > Desulfobacterota > Desulfuromonadia > Desulfuromonadales > UBA2294 > Kmv16. The sequence continues at coordinate 558 of CBDUUF010000433.1, read as the reverse complement.
GGTCAGCTGCAACAACAGGAACATGTCGACCATCGAGGCGACGGTGATCTCGGACTGGCCGACCCCGACCGTTTCGACGATAATGATATCGTAACCGGCCGCTTCGCAGATCAACATGGTTTCGCGGGTTTTGCGGGCGACGCCACCGAGCGTTTTACCGGCCGGCGATGGCCGGATATAAGCTTTCGGATCGCGCGACAGCTCCTCCATCCGGGTCTTGTCACCGAGGATACTACCGCCGGAAATCTGCGACGACGGGTCGACCGCCAGCACGGCTACCTTGTGCCCGAGCGCTGTCAGATGCAGGCCAAACTCTTCAATAAAGGTGCTTTTGCCAGCGCCCGGCACACCGGATATCCCAACCCGGATCGATTTGCCGGTATCAGGCAACAGCTCATCGAGCAGCGTGGTCGCGGCCAGCGAATGATCGAGATTGCGACTCTCAACCAGAGTTATCGCTTTACCGAGGGCACGGATATTACCGGCGCGGACACCTTCCGCTATATCGTGGATCTTGGCCATGGAAGTACTTTCTGACAGAGTGTAACAATGGTTTCG
>CBDUUF010000432.1:0-1904 GCA_965370375.1 uncultured Desulfuromonadaceae bacterium | reverse complement strand
ACGGTACCGGAACTCCGGCACCAACACCGAACATTACCGTCTCAGCGACCGCGATTGACTTCGCCAGTGTTACCGAAGGCAATTTCGCTGATCTGACCATCACCGTTTCCAGCACCGGCAATTCCAACCTGATTATTACTGGCATTGCCGGGGCTAACGGTCTTGCCGCCCCCTTCGGTATCGTTACCGGTCAGGATAGCTGTTCAAACCAGACCCTGCTCCCCGCCACCGATTGCAGCGTAACTATCCGCTTCGCACCGACAACGACCGGGCCCTTTAATGACAGTTTCAATATCCCGTCAAACGACCCGGACACAGCAACGCTGACGATTAATGTCAGTGGTGTGGGCTTGTCTGCGGCGACAAACAATCCACCTGCTGCCCCGAATCTTATTTTCCCGGCTGCAGGGCAAACAGATCTGCCAACGGCGTTCGCTTTTCGCTGGGGAGAGTCTTTGGATCCGGATGGAGAAGCAGTAAATTATGATCTCTACTATTGCGCAGATAGCAACTTCGCGGGCTGCCTCCCGGCTAATGTTGCTACCCTGTCCGAGCCGCCTGTAGACAATTATTATGCGGGGGTCGGTGGCCTCTGGATCACCGGTCTGGTTTTGCTTGCCGGCATTAGCGGCAAAAGGAGAAAATCGCTGCTACTGCTCGTGGCAGTTATTTCCACCCTGCTGACCATCGCTGCATGTGGTGGCGGCGGAGGGAGTGGAGGGGGTGGCGGCACTGCTGAAGTCAGCTACAATGTCTCCGGACTTACCCCGAATACAACCTATTACTGGAAAGTCCTTGCTGGTGACGGCCAGGATTCATCTGAGAGCCCGGTCAGGAGTTTTACGACACAATAGAATGCCTGTTGCGAGCTTAGTTTAACAACGCCCTCTCCCCGGAGAGAATAAAAAAGGCCTCTCAACTTGAGAGGCCTTGCTGCCAGAATTCGTGATCAGTTCTTTTTATCCGCAATACTCCGAATTTTGACCGGCCCCTGCTTCTCCGGACGCTTGCCGATTTTATCCTGGTAATACTCCCGCAAAATCTCGAAATCGGCCTCGATATCCCCACTCGGTTCAAACAGGCGATCAATCCCGATCCGTTTGCGCGGATAGTCGATAAAACCGAGAGCGATCGGCACGTTTGCCGCCATGGCAATGTGATAAAAACCGGCCTTCCACTGCTTGGTCAGGCTGCGTGTCCCCTCCGGAGCGATCGTCAGTACAAACTGCTCCCGACTATTGAAAATTTCGATGATATTTTTAACGAAACCGGTGCTACCCCGCCGGTCGACCGGAATGCCGCCGATCGCTCGCATAAGCGGTCCGAACGGCCCTTTAAACAGGGTGTGCTTGCCGACCCAGTTAAAACGCAGACCGACTGCGCTCATCGCCAGCAAGCCGAGCGGAAAATCCCAATTACTGGTATGCGGCGCGCCAACCAGCACATACTTATCCCGGGGCGGAAGAGAGAAGGAAACCTGCCAGCCCAGCAATTTAAGTATGATTGTATTTACGGTTTTGAGCATTTATGGCGACACCTGCTTCACCAACTGCTTATCACGTATAAACCGTCCAAACTCCTGGTCTGAACCGGAAAGATGAATTTTCAACCATTCATTCAAAAAATTCAGCAACTCAAAAGTGACTGGTTCGTCACCGTGAAGCCGTATAACCTGATCAGTCAGATCGATATGCTCGTAGCGATGTTTGTCGAGCTCCGGATATTGCGCCGCGCGCATAGCCGCTTCTTCATCCGCAAAATGGGTCTGTGTGTACTGCAAAAGCTCATACAGAGTATCTTCAACTACCTGCCGAGCCTGATCGCTTTTTTTGAACGCATGCAGTTTGTTAAGCATATCAATCAGAGTATGGTGCTGCTCATCGATTTTAGGCAGACCGATCTCG
>CBDUUF010000431.1:0-1909 GCA_965370375.1 uncultured Desulfuromonadaceae bacterium | reverse complement strand
CTAAGAATAATCACTAAATGTTGTGTAAAATGCCTTTTCGGGGGACTATGTCGCCGCAAACTGAAACAGCCCTGATTAATGCCTGCCATACCCTGTTTGGCAAAGACCTGTTTATCTCAAAAGACTTTCTCTGGTATCTACAACCGGCCGGGCTCAAAGCCGCCTATCGACAAAAAGCTAAAGAAGCACATCCGGACCGATTCAATGACCTTGCCCCGCTTGACCAACAGCAAAAAACCGCGTTTTTTCAGGAAGTAAATCAGGCCTACGATCTTCTTCGCTCTTTTTTCAGTGACCGGGAAGAGGCATCCGAAAGACCGAAGCCAAAGCCGACTGCACGTAAATCCAGAGCAAAAACAGCTGCTAATTCCGCAGCAAAGCATAACGCCTTTCGGCGTGTGCCGGAGCGCACCCTTGAGTTTGGCCAGTACCTTTATAATCGCGGATTGATAACCTATATACAATTGATTGAAGCGTTGGTCTGGCAACGGAAACAGCGCCCATCCATCGGTCAATTGGCGGTTAATTTCGGTTGGTTGAAATCGGATGACACAGACCGTGTCACCCGGACTCGCGGAACTACCTACAATCGCTTTGGCGAAAGAGCGATTAAGCTTGGCCTGCTCTCATCGGGCCAAGTACAGGTGCTCCTCAAACACCAGAGAAACCTGCATCAAAAGCTCGGAGAATATTTTATCGAGCACAAGATACTGGCAAAAGGTGAAGTTGAGCATCTGGCACAAAAACTTGCAGAGCACAATCAACGCATCTTTCTGCGTGGCTCTGCTCGCGGTAATAGCTGGGCACCTTAGAAAAACAATCAGTTCACACTAACGCTTATGCTCATCGATCACAACGAACTCCCCATTACGAACTTCGGTCAAATATAGCGTTCTGCTAACATCACCAAACTGATCCAGACGAATTGTTGACTGCAAGGCTTCAAACTCTTCAATTTTATGAATTTCCTGCTTGAGGTCTTCTGCAGTCCGCGCACCTGCTTGCAGACCGGCCAGAACCACTTTCGCTGCATCATATGCATGCACCTCAGGAAATGAAGGTTTTCGCCCGAATCTTTTTTGAAATGCCTTAACAAAACTTAAAAAACGAGGATTTTGTGATTGATCGTTGTAGTTATGGAAAAAAGTAATCCCCTCTACGGACTGCCCACCATGGGCTATGAGTTCATGTGTGAAGGACCATTCGCTGACAAAGATCGGCAAACCAGCTTTCTCCTTGACAACCTGTTGAGCAATCATCGCCGCATCGATTGCATTTCCTAAAATCAACAAACTATCCGGATCTGCCTGTAATGCTTTTAACGTCAAGTCAAGAAACCCTTGGCCTTTTCCGGAGGAATATTTAACACTCCCCAGCATCTCACCGCCAAGCTCTTCGAACCTGTTCTTAAAACAACTTTTCCATGATTCGGTAAAAGCCTTGTTGCTTTGTTCAACAATCACAGCAACACGCCGGTACTGTTGTTGGTAAACATAATTAGCCAACACATATGACGTGTCGCCACACTGGGAGGTAACGCGCAAAAAAAGGTCGTCTTTCTTGTTCAACTGAATAGTTGTAACTGTCGGACTGACCAGAAGCATATCTACCTGATCAGCTTGCGGAGCCATCACAACCCCCATACTGCTGAGGACAGGACCAACCGACACGTAAACTCCAAGGCTGGCCAACTCTTTCACCGCCAGTCTGGCCTTATCTGGATCATTGCCAATGTCACGAACCAGCAACTCAACCGGTTGTCCCTGCACACCACCACTACTATTCACCTGTTCGACCGCCAGCAGTGCTCCATCACGTGCGGCCAGACCGATATCACCAGTCCGTCCGGTCAGACTGGCAACCAGCCCGACCTGAATCGGTTCAGGTTGACGATCACAGGCCGTCAACA
>CBDUUF010000430.1:0-1914 GCA_965370375.1 uncultured Desulfuromonadaceae bacterium | reverse complement strand
TGTATGGCGCAACCGAGGCCGCTGCGCGTCTTTCATATGTTGAACCGGCTCGTCTGGCGGAGAAGATCGATTCGATCGGTCGACCGATCCCTGGTGTCTCGATGAAGGTGGTTGGTTCTGACGGTGTTGAATTGCCGTCAGGTGAGGTGGGTGAAGTTGTCGCCACCGGCGACAATATTACGTCAGGCTACTGGCAGGATCTGCCAGCGACCAGAGCGGTGTTAAGTCCGGAGGGTTATCATACTGGTGACCTTGGCTACCGTGATCATGATGGCTATTTCTTCCTCACCGGGCGCAAGGACCAGCAATTGAAAGTCGGCGGCCACCGGATTAACCCGGTTGAGATTGAAGATACACTGATGGCGACGGGATTAGTTGTAGAAGCCTCAGTGCTGGGTATTCCGGACCGATTGCTCGGGAATAAGTTGGTAGCAATAGTTGCGGCCGCCGAACAAAACCCTGATGCCCGGAAAATTTTATCGCTCTGTGCGAAAAAATTGCCGAAACACAAACTGCCACAGGATGTCCTGTTTGTGCAAAGTCTGCCGAAAAATGGTGCCGGCAAAGTGGATAAAAAAAGCTGCGAGGCACTGTTTGCAGCGTCAACACAAACGGTAACGGGTTAAGTCCATGAATATTGACCATATCGGTATTGTGACGAAATCACTGGAAAAAGGGATCACACTATGGACCGCCAGCTTCGGTTACAAGCAGAAGACTGCGCCAGTTGTTAATACCAGACAGAAGGTCAAAGTGGTGTTCCTGGAAAAACCGGGTTCGATAGATATCAAGCTGCTGGAGCCGGTTGGCGAATCTTCATCAATCCACAGGTTTGCACTTAAAGGCGGCGGCTTGCATCACCTTTGTTTTAAATGTGCGACCCTCGATGCACAGTTGGCCGAGCTGAAGACAGCTGGATTCCGGCTTTTGGCCGGTCCGGAACCCGGGGAAGCTTTTGAAAATGAAAACATTGCTTTTGTTTATGCGACACAAGGCTTGAATATTGAGCTGATTGATACATGCAAGCGTGCCAGACTCTTGGAGAAAGCAGACTGAAACAATGCCTGTCGAGATCAAAATAACACAAACGACTGATAGCCATGCCTGGGATGGATATGTCCGGACTCATCCCCAGGCGAGTGCCTATCATCAGGCGGCCTGGGGCAAGGTTGTTCAGCAGACTTACGGCCACAAAGTTTACAACCTGATGGCTTTAAGCTCCTGTCGTGCAGAAACTGAGCGTAGTGCTGACGTTGGACCGCAGGATGGTAAGACAACAACCGTTAATGCATCAGTCGTCGGTGTTTTGCCACTGATTCATATTAATAATTTTCTGTTCGGCAATAATCTATTTTCGCTGCCGTTCGCAGATCTGGGCGGAATTCTGGCGGATGGTGTAGAGGTCGAAAAAGCACTTTTGGCGCGGGCCGCAGCGATCGCCGTTGAACAGGGGATTCCAACTGTTGAACTCAGGCAGACAGAGCCGTTGACTGCAGCTGTATTGCCGCCTGAAGTGGTTTTTACCGTCAATAGTTTGCAACGACCGGCCAAAGTCCGCATGTTGTTAAACCTCCCCGGTTCTTCTGCGCAGTTGCTGGCAACGTTTAAATCCAAGTTGCGCAGTCAGATCCGTCGCCCAGTAAAAGACGGGTTGGTGGCTAAGGTCGGCGGCATTGAATTGTTGCATGATTTTTATACGGTCTTTGCTGAGAATATGCGTGATCTCGGGTCACCGGGGCATTCTAAAAAATTCTTTAAAAATCTGTTAGAGGCGCTTCCTGGCAGCACACGGATATTTATGGTCTATAAGGCTGCCGCTCCTGTGGCGTGCAGTTTTAGTCTGGAGTTCGGGCACGTCCTGGCAAATCCATGGGCTTCAGCTTTTCCCTCAGTACTTCTGATAGCATCGTATTG
>CBDUUF010000429.1:0-1920 GCA_965370375.1 uncultured Desulfuromonadaceae bacterium | reverse complement strand
GTCGGTAAAGTGAATAGGATATCGAGATTATTAAGATTACCAATCAGGTTGCCACCATCAAGTGTGCTGGACACCAAACCACTAGCATTGGCGGCGCCAAAGCTGACGCCATAAGGACTCAGTTCCGGTCCGAACTGCAATGAATCACCGTGACTGACCTCAATCAACTCAAGATCAAAGATAACCTCTGAATCGGACAGATCGACGTTTGCCAACATTTTTTCGACCAACTTGATGACTTCGGGACGGTCGCGTACTACCAGCGCATTCAACTCCTCATGAACATAAACCTTGCGCAGCGTCAGCATGGTACGCAACATGTTGACCGCTTTTTTGGCTTCTATGTTGGACAGGTAGAACGTCTGAATAACCTGATCCTCATATTGCTTCCGCTTCTCCTTGGTATTGGAGTAAATAATTACAGTCTTCGGATTAAGTATCCGCGATCCAAGGTTGTTCATTTTCATCAACAGTTCAAGCGCCTGAGAGAATGTCGCCTCCTCAAGGAGAAGTGTCACACTTTCATTCGCCAGGTCTTCATCAAAAATAAAGTTGATGCCGGACAGTTTATTGAGAATTTTGAAGACTTCATGCAGACGGGCGTCTTTAAATTTAAGAGTGACCGGTTCTTTTGACTCGACTGCCAGCTCATAACCGCCAACCAGTATATTTCGGTCTTCCCGGATCTGCTCAAGGAGTTGCAGTGCCGTCTGGTTATCTGGATTGTTTTTCAGAACCTTCCTGACCAGTTTTTTGGCTTGGGGCAACCGCCGTGCTTGATAGAGGTTTTCGGCTTCGGTCAGAGTGTCACGTATTTTTTGTTCCTGCTCAATTTCCGCCAACTCAGTTCGCGCTACATCCAGGTTATTATTCAAGGCATATGCAAGACGCAACTCACTGGAAGCCTCGACTAAGAAACCTTCACTACGCAGCTGTCGACCTTTCTTCAGATGATCCCACGATGCACGGCCTTTTGATGATGCCAATCGGGCTTTGTACTCCGGATCGCCTGGCTTCTCCTCCAGAGCTCGAGAAAAATTCAATACCGCTTCATCATATGAATTCCTCAACGACGCATCGACACCATCCTGATAATATCCAGAATGCTTGGCACAACCGAAAAACAGCAAAAGGATGAATAAAAGGGTCATACAGCGGACTGTCACCATATTCATTACTGAACCTCGCTGAACGCGGCTATATAGTTTGTCTTGGAAATTCACATCCACAACCTTATCGTTTTATGTTTGGAACTTTACTCTTTGGCCACATGTTCTGGACCGACGGTGCTTGTGGCTTAACGTTCGGCACATCCAATTGCTGCATGGTCGGAATTAACGGCTCTTTTTCGATCAATTGAATATCTATATTGCGGGTGTCCCCAGATTGTCTGATCCGCATTACTTCAGGAGAAATCGAAATAGCTGTAAACTGTTTATCATCACCGAACTGGTCATTCTCCTGCACCAGAAACAAATCTTCACCTCGTGACAAAAATACTGTGTGCAGGTCATCTTTAATCAAGAAACCGAGAAAAGTAAAACGCGATAATTGCTGCCTGACAACCGTCGTAACTACAGGTGTTGGCCTGGGCTTAACCTCCGGTTTGACCACCGGTGGTTTAGGTTTAGATTTGGCTATAGGCTTTTTTTTGATTGTCGCAAAATTAAAAATATCGCGTTTGGGTGTTTGATAACGTGTTGCTACTTTCTCTAGCAGGTCAACGCGTAGTGTGTTTTTACTCGGTTGGCGCAAACCTTCCTGAGTTACACTACCAGACCGGGGTTGCTCACCGGCGCTTTGAGGCGCTTGACGCAGTTGTTCCGGTGTCATCCAGTAGGCGTAACAGATTGCCAGCAGCAACAGACCAAAAAGTACTATTAAAACTTTTCTCTGTTGATTCATGCTTGATCCGTCCTG
>CBDUUF010000428.1:0-1927 GCA_965370375.1 uncultured Desulfuromonadaceae bacterium | reverse complement strand
GCTCTTTGCGTACTCAAACAGTTTTATCCCGAATGCTCCGGATAAACCGGCTTTGTTCGGTGATTTCACATGGGAGAGAATACCAGAAATTTGAAGGTGTATATTTTAGCTTGGTTGCTGCTATTTTTCTCATAATTCACATGCCGCTTATTGTGATTCTTGATAAGTTTGCTAGGGTTGATATTGAATCCTTGCAGGAGTACGTAATGTCAGACGCATTAGCAAGCAGAGGAGAAAAACATGAAGAAAAGTTTGTTGGTTACCATCATTATGGTTGTTGCATTGTTGATCAGTACAACTGGACTCGGCCTGGCTGGTGGTGACGCAATGCCTGCGGCAGAAGGTCAGGCTGTCTATGACTACATCACCAAAACCAACCCTTATCAGAGTTGGTCCTTCTTTCCCGGAAAAGACAAATTCTATAAAGGTGCACATCCGCATGGTGCATTGCTCACGACTTACGTCAACGACGTGGCGCTTAAGGGGCTCAACGCCAAGGTCGGCATGCTTGCTGACGGGGCAATTATTGTCAAAGAGAACTATATGCCTGACAAAAAGCTGGGCGCCGTTACCGTGATGTATCGGGTCAAGGGTTATGATGCTGAAGCCGGAGACTGGTTCTGGGCTAAATACTCAGCTGCTGGAATGATTGCAAAAGAAGGCAAGGTTGCAGGTTGTATCGGTTGTCATACCGCCGCGATTACCAGCGATTGGATTTTCACCAAATAGTTTCTGTCTGGAAACCGCCCTTTTCCGCAATCTCGGCGTCAATCTGCACCTTTGATTGTGCGGCGTAAAGTACTACGCCTCCGCTCAAATGCTTGACTTCCTTGACCTTGCGAAAAATTGCTGGTTTCCAAAACAGAAATCACACTACACTCATCCAGTGTTTCAGGACAGAAACAAAATAGTTGTGTTTATACTCCAGCAGGGAGGTGCGCCTCCCTGCCGTAGACTGAGATAAAAATTGAACATCCGTTACCGTAAAACTTGCCGTCTATTGATTGCCGGGGTTGTCTGTTTTTGGTTGTCAGTTGTTGTCAGTTCTTCAGCCTGGGCGGCACCAAGTGCCGAGCGTTGGCCTATGTGGGAGCGACACAATCCATCAAACCAGATGACGATTGACCATTCATACTGGGGACAATTCCTCGAGCGGTATCTGGTGACCGATACCGATTCGGGTATTAATCTAGTGAGTTATGCATCGGTAACAGCCGCAGATCGCAACCGGCTTGATAGGTATCTCGCCAGCTTGCAAAGTGTTGCTATCGGTGAATTCTCCCGCCCGGTGCAAAAGGCCTACTGGATCAATCTGTACAATGCGCTGACCGTGCAGATCATTTTGCAGCACTACCCGTTGGCAAGCATTCGTGAAATCAAATCCGGCTGGTTCTCGGCCGGTCCGTGGGATCTCAAACTGGCCATAGTTGCCGGAGAGGATCTCAGCCTTAACGACATTGAACATCGGATCCTCAGGCCGATCTGGCAGGATAATCGAATCCATTATGTACTGAATTGCGCCAGTCTCGGTTGCCCTGATCTGCAACCTGAGCTGTTCACCGCTAAAAACAGCGAACGCCTATTGAATGCCTCGGCGAGAAGTTATGTCAATCATCCACGCGGCGTCCGGTTTGATAAGCAGGATATGGTTCTTTCAGCAATCTATGATTGGTATCAGGTTGATTTTGGCAATTCTGTGGCTGGTGTTATTGCTCATCTGGAACGCTACGCCGAACCGGAATTGAAGAAGAGCCTCCATGATTTTTCCGGTGACGTCAGTTATGACTATGACTGGAACCTGAATGAGCGGAAAAACAATTAAAAAAAGGCCCGGCGATTATTGCCGGACCTTTTTTAGCTCAAGTCAGGGTCAGAAGAAAAATTTTACTCCACCCGCAAATGAATCGACTTGTCTTCTAGAGTTGTC
>CBDUUF010000427.1:0-1928 GCA_965370375.1 uncultured Desulfuromonadaceae bacterium | reverse complement strand
CGGAGGGACTTGATATTATCCGGGCTCCTTTGCTCAACAAAGGGACAGCCTTCAGGAGTTGTTATCGGATAGGGGTTTATCCAGAGAGTCACGTAAAACGCGTAGTTCATCAATGATTTCAGACAACTGTCGGCTATCGTAGCCCGACACTAAAGGGAGAAGCATCTGGTCATCCGCCTCTTCAGTTGCCGGGACAGAAGCTTTTACACTTTTTTGTCGTGATTCTTCCCGCAACTTCTTGCGTGCACCGGCAATAGTAAACCCTTGAATATGCAGAAGGTCTTTAAGGTGCAGTGCCAGTTCAACATTTTTGCGGGTATAAAGACGTTGGTTGCTACGGCTTTTGGTAGGGCGAAAAGAGCCAAACTCTGTTTCCCAATAGCGAAGAACGTGCGGCTTCACACCGGCAAACTCGGCGACTTCTCCAATTTTAAAATAAAGCTTATCGGGGATTTGAACATCCATCATATGTCGCCGACCGTCAGGGCCTAGCTACCATTAATAGAGTTCTTGAGAACCTGACTAGGTTTGAAAGTCAGAATTCTACGTGACGAGATTTTGATCTCAGCACCGGTCTGAGGGTTGCGACCACGACGAGTCGCTTTCTCTTTGACCACGAAATTGCCAAAACCGGCAATCTTGATCTTCTCGCCCTCTTCCAGGGTAGATTTGATCAGATCGAAAACAGTTTCGACTATCTCAGCAGATTCTTTCTTTGAGAAGCCAGTTTTCTGATATATGTTTTCTACCAAGTCTGCCTTGGTCATAGCCCACACCTCCTGAGTACGCACAGGCCCTTGAATTTACACGGTTTTATAACACACAAATGCATAGTATTCAACAGTTTTTTACAATTTATTATCTGAGCTGGGCAGATAACGATTTATCCATCACCTTAACCAGTCGGTTATGCGCCTTTGTGATTTCTTCGTCGGTCAAGGTTCTTTCGCTGGAACGGTAGTTAACTCGGACCGCGACACTCTTCTTTCCTTCCGGAATTCCCTTGCCGCTGTAAACATCGAACAGAGTGATATTCTCAATCAGATTCGATTTAACACTATGCAGAGTGGCTAGAATTTCTTCGGCTGAAACCTTATCCTCCAGTAAAAATGCACTGTCGCGATATACATCCGGAAATTTAGACACCGGCTTAAAAACAAAATTATCCACAGTCGCTTGCATCATGGCCGGGACATCAAGTTCAAGCAGATAGAGTTCTGTAGCTATATCGTAGTTCGTCGCGACCTGAGGATGCAACTCACCCAAAACACCCAAACGTTTACCGTTACTGACAATCGCACATGATTTCCCAGGATGCAGATAAGGCTCGGATTGCGTTGCATCCCATTGCAGGTCTGTTATCTTCATCATTGCACAAATTGATTCGGCAATGCCCTTCAGATCATAGACATCAGCCGCGCTACTATCCTGGCACCAACCTAGTTGTTGCCGACCACCAGACATTACAGCCGTAAGTTGTTTCGGCTCTGCAGGCAGCTCCTGGCCAGCAACCGGCTTAAACACCGGGCGCAGTTCAAACAGGTTTAGATCGAGGGTTCTGTAGGCCTGGTTGCGGGATACATTTTCCAACAGGCTCGGTACAAGCGAGGTGCGCATCACTGATTGAACTTCAGTTAATGGGTTCAACACCGCTGTGTGCTCACGACGAGCATCATCTTTTGCGAGCATAATTTGATCATCGGCATCAGCTGAAACAAATGAATAATTTATCACCTCGGAAAATCCTGCTGCGACCATTAATTCTTGAAGAGACTTGGCTACCCTATGTTCTGGAGTCGAGGTACACCCTTCAGTCTGCCCCACCGGCATGGTGACCGGGATAAGGTCGTAACCGTTTAATCGTGCGACCTCTTCAATCAGGTCGATCTCGCGCTCGAGGTCCGGTCGAAAGGTCGGAATTTCAACCA
>CBDUUF010000426.1:0-1938 GCA_965370375.1 uncultured Desulfuromonadaceae bacterium | reverse complement strand
GGGGATCGTGCTTAAAGGGTGTGATGAATCGACATATTTACGCGAGGTGTCGGTCTCTGGAGCCAAGATCGGTATCCAGGTGATTGGCGGCCAGCCGCTGTTGGAAAACAATCATTTCGTCGGCAACCGGGTCGGCGTGGAGTTGCGCCAGAAGACAGCTGCGACGGTTCGCAATAACCGGTTTGCTGCGAACGACAAGGTCGGCCTGTTTATCAAAGACGGAGCGACGGCAGTGATTGTCGGCAATCGGTTTGAGCGCCACAACAAATATGCAGCCTATATCTATCGGGCTACGCCGCAGCAGTTTTCCGGCAATCTGTTTACGCAGAATGTGACCGGGTTGATAGTTTCGTTCGCCGGTAGTGATCCTGAGTTGAAGGGCAACCGGTTTGTCGCCAACGGTACCGGAATCAGGGTGGAACGGGCTGCCCGGCCGAGTCTGGTTGGCAATTTGATCAGCGGCAACGAGATCGGGATTGATCTGTTTCGCCGGGCCGATCCGGAGATCAGTGGCAATCAGATCGAGCGAAACCAAACCGGCGTGGCGATCGCTTATTCGTCTTATCCGCTGATCAGCCGGAATAATTTTTCACAGAACGCTAAGGCGCTCTACCTGGAATATCAGTCGGCGGTCTGGGAGGGGCAACAGGGCGGGCTTGAGCGGACGGCGGAGACCGTCAAACGCAGCGCGTTTGGTGGTCAGAAGCAAACAGTCGCCGCGACGACGCCGCCACGTTACCTGGACGGTACGGTGCATGCGCCGGACAACTGGTGGGGTGATGATGGTACAGCAGAACTGCTCCGGATTGGCTCGCAGGGAAATCCAAGTTTTATCGATGATGGCCGGGACCGACCGACATTTGTCGATGGCGGCAGCACCTACCCTCTTGATCTGGTCGAGTTTATCCCTTGGGCGAAGCAGCTGTTCACATTTGTGGAAGGCGTAGAATGAAAAAAACACTACTGCTCAGCATAGCTCTGCTCATGGTTTTCAGTATGGCGGAGGCGGCCACCGGCGTCAGCGGCCGCGTTGCTTGGCGAGGGGTGTTGATTGAAGGGGTGACGATTCGCGCCTATAAAAATATCGCTGCGCTGGTGGCCGGCGAAGTAGTCACCGCGTCGCAACCGACCGCAACCGATGGCACTTATCAGCTCGATTTGCCGCCGGGGCGTTATGTGATGACGGCGCGGGATTTTGCCGATACTCCGCAGCCGGGTCGATATTTCTGCTACTACAGCGGTAGTCCGATTCAGGTGGTTGAAGGGCGCCGGACGCATGTCGGTTTTAATTTGATCCGGATTCCGGAGACGGTAGCCGCACACTCAGGACAGCGCTCGGGTTTGAAAGGGAAGGTCTCTTTCCAGGGTGAGCCGCTGGAAAAGTCATATCTGTACGTCTACAAGGATGCGAAAAAAGGTTTCAAGGGGCCGGCTTACTTTATTCAGCCGGTCGCCGACGGCAATTTCCGTCTGCGTCTGCCGCCGGGCGAATACTTCCTGTTGGCGCGCAAGCGGGCCAAGGGCGGGCAGTACGGTCCGATCGAAATTGGTGATTATTTTAATTATTATTACGGTAATCCGGTTCGGGTCGAGGCGGGTGAGACGCAATACATCGACCTTGAGACCGTGTCGCGCCTGTCGATGCTGGAGGCCGGTGAAGGCTTGCCGTTCGAAGGCATTAAGGGGCAGGTGCTTGATGCTGCCGGGCAGCCGGTGGCCGGTCTGCATGTCTTTGCCTATCGCAACGCCGATATGACCGGAATGCCGGATTATTTTTCGCTGGCGACCAAGAGTGATGGCCGGTTTGAATTGTCCCTGCCCGAAGCCGGAACCTGGTATATCCTGGCCCGGGAAAATTTTGGTGGACCGGCGGCAATCGGTGAAAAGTATGGGCGCTATCGGGATGATCCGGCACATGCTGTGCAGTTTAAGGCCGGA
>CBDUUF010000425.1:0-1943 GCA_965370375.1 uncultured Desulfuromonadaceae bacterium | reverse complement strand
CTCTCCTTCAGCAGTATGATGCACTCGTAAAAAAGAATCAGATGGCTAAGCCATTAACCTTGTGCTTGCACTGCTGTAATCGCCGAGACTGAAATAATATCAGCGACCGAACAGCCGCGCGACAGATCATTGATCGGCTTGGCCAGACCCTGAATGATCGGGCCGACCGCTTCCGCACCGGCAACGCGCTCAACCAATTTGTAGCCGATATTACCAGCATCCAAGGTCGGGAAGATCAAGGTGTTGGCCTTGCCGGCCACGGGTGAACCAGGGGCCTTCTTATCGCCAACCTTCGGCAACAGTGCGGCATCAAGCTGCAACTCACCGTCAATCTGCAGATCTGGATTCAGCCCTTTGGCGATCTCAAGCGCCTTGAGTACCTTGTCGCAATCTTCGTGGGCGGCGCTCCCTTTGGTGGAGAACGAAAGCATGGCAACGCGGGCGTCGACCCCGAGAAAACTCTTACAGCTGCTGGCGGTAGAGACAGCGATCTCAGCCAGCGACTGGGCATTGGGGTTTGGATTGACCGCACAATCAGCGAAACAAAGCACGCCGTTTTCACCGAAATCGGGGTTTTTAGTTACCATCAGAAAGACTGAGGAGACAGTCTTCATACCGGGTGCGGTACCGACCACCTGAAAAGCAGCCCGCAAAACATCACCGGTGGTGTTGTAAGCTCCGGCCACCGCACCGCCGGCATCACCCTTACGAACCATCATCGAACCGAAATAGAGATTGTCGTCGCCGGTCAGCAACTCTTTTGCTTGCTCGGCAGTCAACGCCTTCTTCTTACGCAGCTCAACCAATTCCTCGACATAGGCATCGAGCTGGGGAGCTTTTTTCGGATCAAGCAAGGTGACACCTTCGAGGGAACAACCGAGCTCACCCGCTTTGGCTTGCAGCGTTGCCGGGTCACCCAGCAGAACAATGTTGGCCAGTCCATCGGCAACAATCTGCCCGGCGGCCTGGATCATTCGGTCGTCATAACTTTCTGGGAGAACAACGGTCTGGAGATTTTCTTTGGCCTTGGCCTTTATCTGGTCGACAAGATGCATTATATTACTCCTTTGAGATAGCAGATTTACATAGAGCCTTCTTTTATAACGGATGACCGGTCGAGGGTCAAGCGATTAGCCGTCATGACAGTCGCCGCGCAATTGTTTGTCGTAACAGACCTATCTCCTGTATAATAAACTGTTTGTCACTTTCAGATAAATTCTTTCGGAAGAATATGCACACAGACTTTGTCGAAATCCGAAATCTTTCTTTCTTTGTAATAGCCTCGCTGCTGTTGCATCTGTTGTTGCTGGCACTACCAAAATCGCAAGGACCGGTTCGGCCAGCTGAAAAACCGGTCTATGTTGAGATTCAGTCACCAGCCGACGATCTAATCACCAGGGAGCTGGATCTGCCGGAACAACCAGATCAACAACGCGACAAGCCGGCCAAACGTCTCGGGCCGGCCGACCGGGTGGTAGAAAACGAGACCGCGCCCAAGGGCGACGCCCCGGAAGACCGGCTGCCGGCTATTACCGTCCCGGTACAACCGGAACAACTTCAACCTGAGCAGGACAAGCCGCCGCCGGTGGAGGATGGTACAAAACCGGTACCTGACCTGAAAACCTTGACCTCATTGGCACCCGATACACGGGTACGGATCGGCGACGAATTTCGCACCAAGGCGCGCCCGGATGTCGCCGAGGGCGAAACGATCTGGCTCGACACTGAACAAGATATACTTAACTCCTTCTTCCAGCGCCTGCGCCAAGGCATCTATCAAAACTGGAATTATCCGCCCGGTTCACGGGACCGCGGCGAACAGGGAGCATGCCTCATTGAAATGGTCTTTAACCGTAAAGGGGAAGTAATTGATGTGGAGCTGCTGGGGTCCAGCGGCTTCCCGCTGCTCGACCGTGAAGCTATCGCCGCCGTATGGAAAGGGA
>CBDUUF010000424.1:0-1945 GCA_965370375.1 uncultured Desulfuromonadaceae bacterium | reverse complement strand
ATCGATAGCATCGCACCCTTCTTCAAGCTCCCCTTTAACATTGGAGACTATATGCATGACATGCGAATAGCGTTCGATGACTTTTAATTCACTGACTTCAACCGTTCCGGTTTTACAAACTCGACCGAGATCATTGCGACCGAGATCAACCAGCATGATATGCTCAGCCAATTCCTTAGCATCGGCCAGCAACTCATGCTCCAGAGCAACATCCTCAACAACCGTTGCCCCGCGCGGTCTTGTGCCGGCGATTGGCCGCACATCAACCCGCGACCCTTCCTTGCGTACCAGAACTTCCGGTGAAGCTCCGACAACCAGGGTTTCGCCAAACCGCAAGAAAAACATATAGGGCGATGGATTAATCGTCCGCAACGCCCGGTAAATATCAAACGGATCACAGGTCAGATCACCGGAGAACCGCTGCGACAGGACAACCTGAAAAACATCGCCAGCGCGTACATACTCTTTACAGGCTTCGACCGCCTGTTCAAACTGTTGCCGTTCAAAATTCGACTTCAACTTGAGTTCTGACTGTTTATCGATCTCTTGGGGATTCAGACTTAACGGCTGGCGCAACTTGGCAATCAAGCTGTCTACTGCAGCCGTTGCCTTATTGTAGACTACTGCCGGATCAGCCCCATCCTCAATATGAGCATTACAGACAACCTTGATCGTCTGGCGCATGTTGTCAAAAATCAACAGGGTTTCGGTCAACAAAAAACAGGAATCCCAGGTGCCGATCTCGCGCGGGTTGCCGTTTGGCAGCTGCTCGATAAAACGAACCATGTCATAACCGAAATAACCGACCGCCCCGCCGGAGAAGCGTGGCAGCTCCGGCAACTCTACCGGCTGGTATGGGGCCATAAAAGCTTTAAACTCAACGAACGGATCAGCGCACTCACCGGAACAGATGATTTTGTCACCATCAAGAATCTCAAAGTAACGATCACGACTGCGGAACAGCTTACCGGGCCCGGAGCCGAGAAAAGAGTAGCGGGCCCACTTCTCCCCACCTTCGATACTCTCGAGCAGGAAAGATGTCTGACCGTCATCAATTTTCTTGAAGGCGGAAACCGGCGTCTCCATATCCGCGAGAATCTCGCGATAGACCGGAACCAGATTTCCTTTTTGAGCCAACAAGACAAATTCGTCTGAAGATGGAAAATGCATCAGAATATCCATAAGTTAAAGAGCGAAACAGTACCACGGATTGGACAATACGGTCAAGAACGGCCAATCGCCTCAAGACGAAAAAGCATCCCGCAAAAAGATTGACCTGCAGAGTTGACCGGGTATACGATACCGCTTCGTTGATAACTTTTATAAACTACCAGAACTTGGAGGATGCGGCATGATTCGCGCGGACCAACTTGATGCTGTAACAGTGAATTACACAGGAACCCTTGAAGACGGGACGGTCTTCGACCAATCACCTGAAGATCGGCCATTACGGTTTATTCTTGGCAAAAACGAGGTGATCCCGGGTTTTGATGCAGCTATTACAGGACTGTATCAGGGAGAGAGCAAATCTGTTGTCATCACATGTGAGGACGCCTACGGGCTGCACCGTGAAGATTTAGTCGAGAAGGTTGAACGCAACCTGCTGCCGGCAGATGTTGAACTAAAGGAAGGGATTCAACTTGAGGTAACCCGACAAGACAATAGTGTACTCAAGGTCAAAATTGTCGAAGTCACAAACGACACCGTTACCCTCGACGCTAATCATCCTTTGGCTGGCAAATCACTCACTTTTAAAATCGAGCTGCTAAAGGTGGTAAAAGACCCGCCAGAAGCTAAAATGATGGACATGCTCGCAGCAAAAACACCAGCGATGTAAAACAAGAAAAGGCGGGGCAAATGCCCCGCCTTTTCTATAACAAAATATCAAACGGCAATTAAGCGTCTTTTTTATCTTCTTCAGCCGGTGCTTCTTCAGCCGGTGCTT
>CBDUUF010000423.1:0-1947 GCA_965370375.1 uncultured Desulfuromonadaceae bacterium | reverse complement strand
GGCGAAAAAAGAGTTGTTCGAAATTCCGGTCTTCGGCGCCTCACTACGCCGCAGCGGCTACATCCCGGTCGAACGGGCCGATACCCGCAGGGCACTGATCGCACTCAAAGCTGCGGCGCAACGGGTAAAAGCTGGGACCTCGGTCATCGTCTTTCCTGAAGGGACCCGCTCTCCGGACGGCAACTTGTTACCATTCAAAGGTGGTGGCTTCATTCTCGCGGTGCAGTCCGGCATGCCGATTGTCCCGGTCGTGATCAGCGGCACCCGCAACATCAACCCGAAAGGGAGCCTGACCGTTCAATCCGCCGATGTGCTGATTCGTATCCTGCCGCCGATCGAAACCGCCGGGTTGAAATCCAAAGATCGTGACCAACTGGCCGAACAGGTCCGACTGGCGATTGACTCTGTTCTCCATCCCGAATTGCCTAAACATGTCGGTTAATACACAACACGGCCTCTCTCCTGACGCTATGCGCCTGATCCCCCTCGGCGGCCTGGGTGAGATCGGCATGAACATGATGGCCCTCGAATACGCCGGCGCTCTGCTGGTCATCGATTGCGGACTGATGTTTCCCGAGGCCCGGATGCTCGGAATCGACCTGGTGTTGCCCGACACTGAATTTCTCAAACAACGTAAAGATGATATCCGCGGTCTGTTGCTGACCCACGGTCACGAAGACCATATTGGCGGCGTCCCTTACCTGCTTGAATCCCTCGGGTTCCCGCCGGTCTACGGCACACCTTTAACCATCGGCCTGCTCATGGGTAAGCTGGTGGAACACGGCCTTGAGCGACGGATCGATTGTCACCGAGTGACCCTGCGTGAACCATTCCTCCTCGACCCGTTCACTATCGAATATTACCGCGCCACGCATTCGATCACCGATGGTGCCGGTATCGCCATCCGCACCGATGCCGGGCTGGTGATCCATACCGGCGACTTCAAACTCGACCCGACTCCGCTTGACGGCGAAACTACCGACACTGAGCGTTTAAAAGAGCTTGGCGACGAAGGTGTGTTGCTCCTGTTATCCGATTCGACCAACGTTGAGAACCTGGGTCACACCCGCTCTGAACGGGAAGTCGGCGAAGCCTTCAGCCAGATTCTGCCGACCTGCAAGGGGCGGGTGCTGATCTCCACCTTCTCCTCGAATATCCACCGCATCCAGCAGGTGGTCGATACAGCTATCGAACACAACCGCAAGCTGCTGATCAGCGGTCGCAGCATGCTGAATAATGTTGACATCGCCCGGCAACTCGGCTACCTGCGAATCCCGGACGACCTGCTGATCGACCTGCGCGACTACCAGCATCTCCCCCGCCACCGGGTGATGGCGCTGACTACCGGCAGTCAGGGTGAACCGCTCAGTGCACTGTCGCGCATTGCCGTCGATGAGCACAAACATATTTTTCTCGAAACCGACGACACAGTGATCCTGTCATCGAAATTCATCCCCGGCAATGAGAAGGCGATCAGCGAACTGATTAACAACCTCTACCGCCTCGGCGCCGAGGTTCACTACGAGAGTACCAGCGAGATCCATGTGTCCGGGCATGCCTCGCAAGATGAACTGCAACAGATGCTTGAACTGACTCGACCGCACTACTTTGTGCCGATCCATGGTGAATATCGGCATCTGGTCAAACATGCCCAGCTGGCACGAAAAACCGGTGTTGCCCCGGAGCGGGCGATTGTCCTGGAAAACGGTCACCCGTTACGTTTTTCTGCGCAGGATTTCAACTGTGAGGAACCGATCGAATCGGGACGGATTTTTGTAGACGGCAAGGGGGTCGGCGACGTAGGATTCATGGAACTTCGCGACCGGAGCCATCTGGCCAACCACGGTGTAGTGGTTGTTCTGCTGGCACTCGAACGGGCTTCGGGGCAAGTATTGCTCGTCCCGGAGCTGTTGACGCGTGGTTTTGTTAAAGAGGCAGAGAACCAGG
>CBDUUF010000422.1:0-1950 GCA_965370375.1 uncultured Desulfuromonadaceae bacterium | reverse complement strand
GTTCTTTCGATGCGCTGGATACCTGCCCGGATAGATCACCGAGATTCTCAACTGACCTAGAGACCGTAGCGACCGACTGTGCTACTTCACGGGTGGCGTTGTGGATTTCCGAGGTCATGCCCATAGCGTTTGTGGCGCTCTCGTTTATCTGCTTCAAGGCCCCTTCAACTGTCTCGCCAAGTGTGATACCGGATGAAACCAGGTTTTTTGTCTGATTTACATGGGTGACCGATTCGCGGGTATATCCTTGTATTTCGGTAATAATATGATCGATCGCCCCGGTCGAATCAGCAGCTTCACGCGCCAGAGACCTGATCTCCTCGGCCACGACCCCGAAAGCCAGACCATGCTCACCCGCCTGGGAGGCGATGATCGCCGCATTCAGGGCCAGCAGGTTGGTTTTCTGGGTTATTTCGGTAATAACCTCAGTTATGCTCCCGATCTCATCGCTCTTTTCCGCTAGCTGACCGATTACGCTAGCGGTCTGTTCAACCGACGCTGAGATCCCCTGCAACCCGGTCAGGTTATCAATAACCGCATCAACCCCATCCCCGGACTGCTGGCGAACCTGCTCTGACATGTCATGTGAGCGTTGACTGTTCTCCTCAACCGATTTGATGGTGCTGGCAATCTCGGTCATCGACGAGATAGTCTCATTCATAAAATCAGTCAGCTGATTGAGGTTGTTTGAAATCTCATCAATACTGACCGAAATCTCCCCGGAAGAAGATCGAGCGCTGTCAACCGAGCTCTGCACGACACCAACCCCTTTGGCAATATCGTTGATTGAACCGGCTACCGACTCTTTAGCCTGACGCAGGCTCTCCTCTGCAGAATTATGGTCAGATCTGAAACCGAGCAATTCACTGAACGTCTGCTCCAGCTCATCGGTCAGTGCGCCAACGCCCTGCATCAAATCAATCTTGGTGATGGTCGCAGCAACCTGGGTTGCAAACAACTTGACGGTATCAACATCGGTGTCGTTGACCGCCAATCGCCGCAGCTTGTTATCGACCGACAACAGACCGACCACTACCCCCCTGACCGCAATCGGACAGATCAGGAAATTTTTTGAACGCAGATGTTCGATACGATCATACGGCGGCTGGAGATGAAACTCGTCAGCCAGGCGACTGACATCTTCAACCAGAAACAGCCGGTTTTCATCAACACATTTAAACAGAACCCCGCTGTTTACATCGAGCGGCAGAGTAATCTCCGGTAGACTCCCATCACTAGCGCCACGGCTGGCAACAAATTCAAGACAATTCTGTCCTTGATTGACCATCAGGACATTAACCCGATCATAACCGAGAATTTCATGCAGACCGTCGGAGGCAAGATGCAAAACCTCTTTAATATCGAGAGAACGTTGGATATGGGTGTTGATAGAATGGAAATTTTTCAGGTTTGTATTTAACGATTCAAAGCGGTGCTCAAACTTCTCTTTTTGTACGGCTATTTCAAAATTAAGGCTGTCGAGATTTTCTGCTCTTTCCCTGATTTTCAGAATGCCCCGACCAATCAGGTAACCGCAGGTCGACATAACCAGCGCGGTGCCGAAGCCCATATACAAAAACAAGGCTGTCGACTCGGCATCCCGGGTAATAGCGCCAACAATCTGCTCGAACAGGCCTTGCTCGGCATTGTAAAACAAGAGCAGCCGCAGCATCATCCAGGCGGCGGGTGCGGTAAAACCCATAGCAAAACCCACAGCGGCAAACATCCACTCACGGGTCAATAAATCAAAGGATAACTTTTTCATAGTTAATACTCTGTCCTGTCACCCCTCACAATTAAACCATTGTAATCTATGAGATTTTAGAGGTCCTGGAGCAAATCGTCAAGGCAATTCTAGCAGCCTGTCGAACTATCAATAAGCTGGCTGCTAACGTCCGAGCATGATCCCGAGGGCTTCGGCAGTTTCGACCAACTCACCCGCCGGATCGA
>CBDUUF010000421.1:0-1972 GCA_965370375.1 uncultured Desulfuromonadaceae bacterium | reverse complement strand
GGGTTCTAGGACCCTGCGGAGAGTTGCAAGCATTGCGGCAGCCTGAGCCAGTGCCTCAAGATCATAAACCTGAATATAAAGCTCGGATCCTTTCCAGAGGAAAATAAAGAAAAAGACCAGCATGAAAGCTGCAAACCCCTTACTGATCGGGCTGTCCTGAATATTGATATAGATTTTCCTGATCAGGTCAATATTGATCAGGGAGAGGAACACCCAGTTGGTTTTTTCAACGATTCCAATGATTTCGATGGTTCTGGCCGTCGGCTCGTAGTTCACCCAGACAAAAATAGCTGAAGTGATAATAACACCTAAAGTGGCGATATAAACCAGCGTCTTGCTCCCTTCAAGCTCCAGGGTGCGGGAGAAAACATAGTATTCCTGAAAGCCGTGACTCATAACCAGGATCGCGATGGTACCGACAATCGAGGTCATCGCCTGCACTTGCGGAATTTCCAGCCCTGGCAGAAAGGTGATAGCCGTCGGGAGAATCTCGGCGATCAGAATCAGAAAGAAACCAACTGCAATACTGGTCCAGACCCTGGCGTTACCAAGGCTGAAGTAAAACGAGACCGCGCCGGCAATAACCCAAAGCGGTAATGTAATGATTGTCCATTCCATTTCAAACACCTCCTACCAGATTTATAAAGAAAATTAAAATGAGAAAATCAAGACTCACTCAAAAGAGCCCGGACTCCTTTTCTCATGTCATCGAGCATTTTTTTAATAGCTGAAGGCCCCGCCACCATCTTAGCGGCATTGTTCAGGTTATCCAGCATACTGTTAAAACGGTTATCATCCCAGGCCTGACCTTCTGGAAAATATTTTTCAAATTCCTTCTCGGTCAGCGATGATCCAATCTTGCCGATATGCGCCTCAGCGGTGGAACGGAGCATCAATTGCAAGCGGACCCGACGGTCATTTTCGTGAACCTGTTTATCGCGGCTTTGCGCTTCTTTCGCGCTCTTGCGCTGCTTGATAATAATTTCCTGAGCTTTACGCCAGAGAGCGCCGAGATCGGCGGATGCCATCAGGTCGGCCAGATCAATTTCGTCAGCACCTCCGGTACTTAAGACATCAACCTTAGCTCCCGGCAGATGGGCCACTGACATCGACTCACCCGGTTGTTTTTCTATGTCGGTAGAGCCGTCATGGAAGAAACCGAGCGGGTTACCGTCACGATAAAAAATCAGGGCAATCTTCTCATCGGTATAAATTCGCAGGCAGCCGCTCATCTTATCTTCTTTGAGCTTACCGAGCAGAGCCTTGATATCGATCAGTTTAAGTTCCTGCCCCTTGTACAACACCTCACCATGCAACAAGGCATGGATACTCATTGCCAGATCGGGTGAGAATTTGTAGATGTCGAGATTGGCTTTACCATCCAGAGACAGCTCAAAAATACGCGCGATCGCATCATAGGCAATCAGATTAACGCTCTGACCTTCAAATAGGGCGCTGATCAGTTTACCTGAGGTAAAAATAATTACACCGGTGCCGCTTATGGTGTCGAAACGCAGATAGCCGGTAAAACTGCTCTTCTGCAATTTCCCAAGGGCATCGGGCAGATTGATTTTCCCAGGGTTGACTTTTTCCCGTACTGGGTTTCCACGTGGTAACAGAATCATGGTCAGAAATCTTTTCTCATGAGAGTATAACTATCAGTAAACTCTCGATTAGTATCGTATGTTCTTGACTATGTCAATGCGTAATCGTTCTAAATTTACCATATATACGTTACAGGGACACCATTTCGCGTAAGTTCTCCAGCACCAGACGACGCATTTTTGCAAAAGTGTCTGCTCCGACCGGATTGAGGAAATAGATCGGTGCCTCCGGCGACAGGGCGACCAAGATCATTTCACGGAACATTTCACCCGGCTCAAGTGCAGTCTCGGTGCTGAACATATCCATGATCAGCTTTGAATCGTCGGGCGCAATATTTTCAACGGCAATTTCTTCACCATCTTCGTCG
>CBDUUF010000420.1:0-1991 GCA_965370375.1 uncultured Desulfuromonadaceae bacterium | reverse complement strand
TCGCCACAATTTATATTCATGTCGCGAAACGCACAATTTGGTATTTCAACTTCGATGTCAACCGGGTAATCATTCAAGCGGGTCAAAACCGCATGCGTACCACCTTTTAGATAAATGTCGGTGACTGTTGTTAAAAATCGGTTGTCTTGCAGCCAATCTGGTACTGGCCGGTCGGGGCGGATGATGATCACCTCTTCGCCACGAATGCCGGCAATGACCCGTTGTCCGGAGTGAAAGTTAGCGTCAGGCGGGAAGGTGAGCTGTAATTCTCCGGTCAACTGCAAATTCCCATTGTCGGCTATTTGTGCAACCTGTAAGCGGAAAATATTCTGATTCAATAGGAATTGTGCGGTGGCCAGAGTAGCCGGGCGGTAATAAAGTTCATCACGCGAGCCGATCTGCTCAATTTGTCCGTCAATCAAGACGGCTATCTGCTCACCGAGCATAAACGCCTCTTCCCGGTCATGGGTCACATGTAAAATGGTGACGCCGAGTTCGCGATTGATTTCGCGCAACTTGATCTGCAGTTGGCGTTTGGTGAAAGCATCAAGTGCCGATAACGGCTCATCCAGAAACAGGATGTCCGGTTTCGGCAACAGCGCCCGCGCCAGGGCGACCCGTTGCTTCTCACCACCGGACAGGTTCGTAACCGAGCGTCGATCGTACAGTTGCTCAAGATTTAAAAGTCGCAGAAGCTCGTTCAACCAGGTTTCAGTCGCAGACGAAAGATTCTTTCGATCTTCGACGCCGAAAAGGATGTTCTGGCGTACTGACAAATGGGGAAACAGGGCGAGATCCTGTGGCAGATAAGCGATGCCACGTTTTTCCGGTGGGCGCTGTGTGGCGTCATGCCCGTTAATGAAAATGCTGCCCTTGCCCGGACGTATCAAACCTATCAGGCTTTCCAGCAGTATCGTTTTTCCGGCACCGGACGGTCCGAGCAGTGTGAGGTAGTCGCCATGTTTCAGGTTCAGGCAGATATCATGCAGGCTGAAGTCTGGCAGGTTAATGCAGAGATTTTCTGTCCGGATCATGCTTTGACCTCACCGGCAAGAAAGCGTGTGCCTAATAATACGGCGAAAGCGATGACGACAAGGATTATGATCAAAACTACAGCTTTTTCCAGGTCAGCTGAAGCCATTGCCAGGTAGATACTGGTCGGCAGTGTTGCTGTTTTCCCTTTTGCTGTGCCGGCTAAAGTAACGGTCGCCCCGAATTCGGCGATCGCCCGGGCCCAGGTCAGAATGACTGCTGCCAGGATGCCGTTTCGGGCCATCGGTATGGTCACTCTGAAAAACGCCCGAGTGGCTGAGCAGCCGAGGGTGCGGGCAACCTGCTCATAACGGGGGCTGATATCGTCGAAGCTCGATTTCAATAAGCGGATCGCGATCGCGACAATGACCGTGAATTGCGCCAGAATTACCCCGTTCAAGGTGAAGGCAACCGAGAAACCGTGCTGCTCCAGCCAAAGACCAAAATCGCTGTTGAAAAACATCAGTAGTAAAGTGCCGAGCGCCACCGGTGTCAGCAACATTGGAATATCAAGCAGACTGTCAATCAGACGTCTGCCGGGAAAATTGAAACGTGACAAGCTGTAGGCGACCGGGATGGCGAACGTAAGGGCGAGAAAGGTTGAGACGGTTGCGGTAAGCAGGCTGATCCGGATGGCTGATAGCACAGATTGCGACGTCAGGATCGGTAAAAAGGTTTCAGCTTCAAAAAATGGACCGATAGCTCCGAGTAACGACAGAAAATAGATTACCAGTCCGACCAAAGGCACCCAGAGTAAAATGTGAAACAGACGATCACGGCGCGAGATCATTACCATCCCTCCGGAAGCAGATATTCACCGCCAATTCGGGCTTGTGGCGCGTAGGCCCGAGCTTGTTCCTCACTGGTCAGATAACCCCATTTATTGAAGACATCCCTGACTTGCGCTGAAGTAAGAAAGATCAGGAAGTCGCTGGAGGCTTCAACATTGCTGGCGCTGT
>CBDUUF010000419.1:0-2017 GCA_965370375.1 uncultured Desulfuromonadaceae bacterium | reverse complement strand
CGCAATCTCTGCGTCAATCTGCACATTTGATTGTGCGGCGTAAAGTACTACGCCTCCGCTCAAATGCTTGATTTCCTTGACCTTGCGAAAAATTGCTCGTTGCCAAATCGAAAACTGCACTCGTGCTCAACTGGAGTTTCCGGATGGACACTAGTTTGTTGTTTGTTGAAATAAATGCAAAAATAATGCCGCAGGATATTTTAATTGAGTTATCCTTGCCCGAGCAAAAACTTATTACAAAAGAGACTGCCATGACCACCGATATTTTCCTACACGCTTTAACTTCTTATTTCGTCATTATCGATCCGATCGGCACTGCACTGATCTTCCATGGCCTGACCGATAGCTGCGAGCGAAGCTACATCCGGCGCATGGCGCTGCGCTCCGCCCTGATCTCCGGACTGATTGTAGTAATCTTTGGTTTCTTTGGTGAAGCGCTATTGGCCAAGCTCGGTATCAGCATCGCTGCGCTACGCGTTTCAGGTGGCTTGCTGCTGTTTATCACTGCGTTCAATATGGTGACCAAGGGCGAGACCGGTCGTAAGTGGAACAGTGGGCCGGAAGTCGATATCTCGGTGTTTCCGATGTCGATCCCGCTGCTGGCCGGGCCGGGTTGTCTGACTGTCACCATCCTGCTCTTCTCCCAGACATCGGCCATGGCCGGACGTATGTCACTTGTTGCGGCGATAGCTGCTATTTTCCTTGGTACCTACGCGGCACTGATCGCATCTAACCGAATAAAAAAGGTGATCGGTCGTACCGGTGACGACATCCTGCGTCGTCTGCTCGGTGTGATTCTGGCGGCGCTATCTATTCAGTTTATTGCCGATGGAATCAGACAGATTGTCGCAGGTGGATGAGAGACGTGAGTTTCTAACGTTGATAAATTACAAAAACACTGAATTTAATGCTCGGCTGTATTACGAAGTTTCAGTAAAACTTTTGTTCCCCCGCCCTGACAATTTTATATTTATGGGATAAATTGTTTCGGCTTGCCGAATGGCAAGTCGACCGTCACAACAGTTCCTCGGCCCGGCTCGCTGGCCACCTGGATATTACCACCGTGGCTTTCGATGATGTGCTGGACAATATTCATCCCCAGCCCGAGACCACCAACAGCGGTGTTATTATAATCGGCGCGGTAGAATTTGTCGAACACATGCTCGATCTGTTCCGGTGTCATGCCAATGCCTTTGTCGGTTACCGTAAACCGGTAACCGTTATCAGTCTCGCCTCCGGTTACGCAGATACTCTCTGCGTCAGCGGAATACTTTATGGCATTACTGAAAAGATTTTCCAGCACCTGCATTATTTTATTCCGGTCGGCCCAGATTTCGGCTCCGTTGCCTTTTGTAAGGGATAGTTCAAATTGGTTCCCGGGGGAATGAATTCGGAAGTTATCTACTTCCTTTTGAATGATTTCACCAATATTGCACGGTTGCTTCTTTAGAGGTATCTGACTCCCCGATTCGATTCTACTCACATCGAGCAGGTCATCAATTATTGCGCACAATGCTTCGGTTTTGGTGAATATGATCTCCAGAAATTCCCGCTGTTTTTCTTTGTCGATACCGTTGATGGTTTCAGGATTAAGCAGCAGCTCTGCAAACCCCAAAACCGAACTCAACGGTGTCCGCAGTTCGTGGGCGGCGGTGGAGATAAACTGGTTTTTCATCCGATCAATATCCCGCAGTGCCTGCTCCGTTGCCTGATGCCGCTTGATCTCATTGAAGCTACGCCGCAGATGGTATACAAAATTAAAAAACAGCAGTAAAATAACCAGAATAGCGGCGAATACCAGAATTGCCGGCTCTTTGGACGTCTCCCCGCGACTGACAGTATAGCCGATGAGGCCGATGATATTTTCATCCGGACCATGCACCGGGTACGTGATGTCCAGGGCACCAACATCCGCGTAGTCCTCCTCCAGTATTACCACCTCACCCGAGGCGATAACCTCAATATCTTCTTTATGTGCCGGTTTCCCGATGCGGGAGTCGAGACTGCTGGCTACGTG
>CBDUUF010000418.1:0-2018 GCA_965370375.1 uncultured Desulfuromonadaceae bacterium | reverse complement strand
TCTTGGTGAAGGCGATCCAGTGTTTACGTGAATTCATCCGGTTGCGCGCTGGCAGAAAGTAAGTGCCGACTTCTTCACCATTGAGCAGTTGGCTCAGAATGCCCGGCTGACAACCGTTGATGATCGCCACACCGACGCCGTAGAGTGAGGCGCGCTCGGCCGCCTTGATTTTTGAGGTCATACCGCCGGTGCCGACATGGGTAATCGAGCCTCCGGCAAGCGCCCTTATAGCATCATCGACCCTCT
Organism: uncultured Desulfuromonadaceae bacterium; assembly: GCA_965370375.1. Classification (GTDB taxonomy): domain Bacteria; phylum Desulfobacterota; class Desulfuromonadia; order Desulfuromonadales; family UBA2294; genus Kmv16. Next base: position 1,772 of record CBDUUF010000418.1, on the reverse strand, counting down.
CCACCAGTGGAATGAGACAAGCCTCCTGATGCAGGTTCGGATCGCGATCATACAGGCCATCGACATCCGACATGATGACCAACAGATGCGCTTCGGACAGATTTGTGGTCATGGCCGATAGATTATCGTTGTCGCCGAAGCGAATCTCGTCAACGACCACGCTATCATTCTCATTGATGATCGGAATAATACCGAACTCGAGTAAAGTCATCAGGGTGTTGCGGGCGTTGAGAAAACGGCGTCGGTTAGCCAGGTCGTCACGGGTCAGCAGAATCTGACCAACGGTGTAGCCATGACTGCGAAAATTATCTTTGAAAGTCCGCATAAGCCGGCTTTGGCCGATAGCCGCCGCCGCTTGTTTCAACGGAATACTTTCCGGGCGCCCGGTAATGCCGAGGTCGCCTTTGCCGGCAGCTACGGCGCCGGATGAGACCAGGATTATTTCATAGCCACGTTGGCGCAACTGGTCAACATCGCTGCAGATAGCTGCGATCCGATCAGCCTTGAGCCCGTTATCATCCGAGATAACTCCACTGCCGATCTTGATGACGATCCGTTTGACATGTTTTAGAAGTTCGTTGCGCATGGTCTTGAAATAACTCGTAAAATTATGAGGACAAAGCGTATTCTAGCGTTACGGAAAAAAGCTTGTCAAGCAAATGGCTTCTTTCGTTACTCCTGCCCGCTGCGCAGTCGGGCCAGTTCAGCACCAATAGCGTTGATAAGTTCTTTGGTGCCAGCTCTGGTGACAGCTGAGACAGCAAAGACCCGATAGCCTTTCTTTTCAAAATAGGCCTTGGCTTCATCCATGATTTCTGCTGCTTCGGTAGTGTCGATTTTAGTCAGCACGACAAATTGTGGTTTAGCTGCCAGTTGCGCGTTGTGTCGGGTTAGTTCGGTGTTAATCATATCGAACTGCTGATAAGGGTCGTCCGGCTGCATCCCGGAAAAATCGACCAGGTGTAAAAATAGATCGGTCCGCTCAACGTGCCGCAAAAAGCGGGTGCCGAGTCCGTGACCATCGCTGGCACCTTCGATCAGCCCCGGGATATCAGCGACCACAAAATTCTGAAAATCACCGTAACGGACTACACCGAGGTTCGGGGTCAAGGTGGTAAACGGGTAGTCGGCAATCTTCGGTTTGGCTGCGGATATGGAGCTGATCAGAGTCGACTTGCCAGCGTTCGGCAGCCCGACCAGGCCGACGTCGGCCAGCAGCTTCAACTCCAGACGGATATCCCGTTCTTCACCAGGTTCGCCCGGTTGGGCATAGCGCGGAGCGCGATTGGTGCTGGAGGAAAAACGGGCATTGCCACGGCCACCGATGCCACCCTTGAGCAATACTACTTCCTGCTTATGCTCGGTCATGTCGGCCAGCAGTTCATCGGTCTCCTGATCATAAACCAGCGTGCCGGTCGGTACCGGAACAATCATCGTCACGCCTTGTTTGCCATGCATGGTTTTGCCGAGCCCGTGTGCGCCGCGTTTAGCGGTGAGGTGGTGTCGGTAACGCAGATCAAGCAAAGTGGTGATGCTTTCATCGGCGACCAAAATGATATCGCCACCCTTGCCGCCATCGCCACCATCCGGACCACCGAGTGGTACAAACTTCTCGCGGCGGAAAGAGACGCAACCTCGGCCACCATCGCCACCTTTGGCATGTAGTTTAACTTCATCGATAAATTTCATCGTTTATCCTGCTGATCCATTGATAAAAGAGATTTCTCTCTTTGTTCGAAATGACAAGGAATTTTTCTTTTCCCTATTTGAGC
>CBDUUF010000417.1:0-2029 GCA_965370375.1 uncultured Desulfuromonadaceae bacterium | reverse complement strand
TGGTCTTTAGTCAGAACAGAGCGGAGGCCGAGGCCTCCGCTTTTTATTTGCAGTGCAAAGAGCAAAGAAATTGGTTGCAGAATGTTAAATACAACATTGACAAACAATTATATTAAACCGGTCATGGTTGATGCCCGACTCAAGCTGCTACTTGCTGTGACCGGGATAGTTTCTGTTTTTTCAGCCAGCACAATGCAGCAATTTGTACTGCCGGTTATTGTGGCGGTATCTTTGCTCGGAGTGACCGGCTCCCTGGGCACCTATCTACGTCTGTTATATGCCTTGCGCTGGTTTGTTTTGTTTGTGCTGCTGTTGCACCTGTTGTTCAGCCCTGGGCGCACCCTTTTTGGCACTTTTTTCCTGTCACTTGATGGTGGTTTGCTCGGTCTTCAGGTGTCGATTCAGGTCGCGTTGGCCATGGGATTTTCCCTTTTGTTGACCAGATTGACAGACCAAAATGAGTTAACGGCAGCTTTTGCTTTACTGTTACGACCTTTACGGTTGTTTGGAGTCAAGACAGACCACATCGCTGAGCAGATGTTGCTGACTCTGCATGTGACGCCGATTGTGCAGGATGAGGGTGCAAAAGCCTTGACTGAGCTGAGAGCTAATAAGAGTAAAGTTGCTGAGTCTGGTCTGATCAAGGTTGCCACGGAAATTCGGTATATTATCGAGACGATGTTGAATCGAATGCTTGATCGTATCGAAGCCATGGCAGTAACAAGTGCGAGCAGTGATTCGTCTCTACCCGAAATGAAGTCATTGCCCGGTTTTAACTTCTCATGGTTGAATGCTGTTGCCGTCGCAATATTTGTAGGTCTTATTCTCAACCTGGTGTCAGCCTGATGCATACCATACGTTTAACAATTGAATATGACGGCGCTGATTATGTCGGTTGGCAATGGCAAACGAATGGGAAATCGCTACAGAAGGTAGTTGAAGAGGCTATTGCACAGGTCGTTGGTAAAGCGGTGCGTTTACACTCCTCAGGGCGAACCGACGCCGGAGTGCATGCCAGAGGTATGGTCGCGCACTTTCGTACAGAGAAGGTCTTGCCATTGGCCGCTTATCGCGAAGGGGTAAACCATTTTCTGCCAAAAGATATTGCAATCCTCAAGGCTGAGGTCGCACCTATAGGTTTTCATGCCCGGTTCAGCGCTGTTGGGAAGTGGTATCGCTACACGATCTGGCAAGGCGAGGTGCGCTCACCGTTGCTTTCTGGTCGCAACTGGCATGTGCGCAATGAGTTGAATGTAGCTTTAATGCAGCAGGCCGTTGCCATTTTGCTCGGCCGGCATGATTTCTCCGCATTTCGTTCCAGTCGGTGTGAAGCTGTGACAACGCACCGCGAGATTGTCGGAGTTGAGATCACTGAGGAGCGGGGAATAATTCATATCGATATAGCCGGCAACGGTTTCCTGCGGAACATGATCAGAATTATAGTCGGCACGGTCGTTGAGATTGGTCTCGGTAAGCGGTCGGTTGCGACCATGACAGAGTTGCTTGAAAGTGGACAAAGAATTGTGTCTGGAGCCACGGCGCCATCAGCCGGACTTTGTCTAATACAGGTCTGGTATGACATGTCTCTGGACGAGATGAGAGAGTGCTTTAATAGTAGAGAAAACCCTTGACAAGGGTAGTTGAATCAGATACTTTTCTTTTTTCTGTGAGCCCCGTAAACTTACAGATAGATTATGTTGAGAGGATTATTCATGAGTACGCAAGTTGCAAAAGAAAATGAAGTAGTTCGGAGCTGGTTTGTCGTTGATATGGATGATCAGGTTCTCGGACGCGTTGCAAGTGAGATTGCCAGTATCCTGCGTGGCAAGCACAAAGCAATTTATTCACCGAGTGTAGACACTGGAGATTTTGTCGTTGTCGTTAACGCGGACAAGGTGAAACTGACCGGCCGCAAGGTTGCTGACAAGACTTATTATCATCACACTGGTTTCCCTGGTGGTATTCGTTCCATTACAGCTGAAAAACTTCTTGAAAAACGGCCTGAAGACCTGATCAAGAAAGCTGTCAG
>CBDUUF010000416.1:0-2056 GCA_965370375.1 uncultured Desulfuromonadaceae bacterium | reverse complement strand
TGTCCCCTGATCAAGGATGCAGATATCATCCGCCCAGGCGTAGGCAAAATCGACATCGTGTGTCGCCAGGATCAGCGTCAACCCTTGTCGGTGCAATTGATCAAGGAGAGTAATCAATTCTCTGGTCATGGCCGGATCGAGTCCGGCAGTCGGTTCATCGAGCACCAGGACCTCAGGTTGCATGGCCAGCACCCCGGCGATACAGACCCGCTTCTTTTCTCCGTGCGACAAGGCCTGGACCGGACGGCCTGCCAGTGCGGTCAACCCGACAGCAGCCATCGCCGCATCGACCCGCTGCAGCACTTCAATCTTTTCCAGGCCCAGATTCATCGGTCCAAAAGAGATATCTTCGCGGATACTGGCCGAGAACAGCTGACTGTCCGGCTCCTGAAATACCACCCCGATCCTGCTCCGTAGGTGTTTCAGGTAACGCCGAGTGTAGCTTAGCGGTTCGCCCTGAAACAGAACCTCGCCGCGTTGCGGTTTCTGAATGCCATTGAGCAGCGAAAAGAGGGTAGATTTCCCGGAACCGTTACGGCCCAGAACAGCTGTGCGCCGACCTTTAGCAAAACCGACTGAAATACTGTTCAACGCCTGTTCACCACCGGGGTAGCTGTAGTCAACCGCACTTGTCGCTAAAATCATATCCATCAATAAATTATCCCGGCAGACAAAAAGCTAGAGTCAGAGCCAGCAGTCCGATGCTCCCGCCAAAAATCAGATTCCGCGGAGACCATTCATACTGTTCTTCCAGGTAAATAAGTTCGTCAGCATAGCCACGGGCCAGCAAGGCCCGGTGCAGTTGCCGGGAGCGGTGCAAGGTTCGCAACAGCAGATTACCGCCCAGAGCGGCCAGTGAACGCCAGCTGTTGCCGAGCGAAGAATAGCCGAGGCGAGCAGCTTGTGCCAGACGAATTTGCCGGATATTTTCCAGGAAGATAAAGATATGTCGATAAGCCAGCAGCATCAGCTCCAGAAAAAGTTCGGGCACACGTAACCTGCGCAGCAAACCGATAATCTCGGTCATCGGCGTAGTCAACGCCAGCAAGTAAAGACAGGAGACCGCACCCAGAGCACGCGCCATGGCCATTGTTGCCTGATCGATCCCGGCATAACTCAACGCCACCGGCAGATGCAACAACGGCAACTCACCAAGCGGAATTTCACCGCCGGAAAAACTGACCGCCAGCGTCGCGGTGCCGATCAGCAGGAAGACTAAAGGAATCGTCAACAGGCGGAGATAAACCCGCAGCGGAATACGCGCACCGAACAGAATCAGCCCGCTCATTAACAACAAAATTGCCAGCGGCACTACCGGCGAACGACTGGCCAGGGCTGCCACCAGACAAACCGCAGTCAGCAACCCCTTCTCGGCCGGATGGATATGGCGCCAGCTGTTGTTATAGGCGTAGCTGTCAAGCAACATAAGTCGAATCAGTCGCTTCATCAGCGGTTTTTGCCCGACCCCGACTATAGCCGAGATAGTAACCGATGATCCCGGCGCCCAGAGCCGCTTGCAGAGCGAACAGCAGACTCTCGATCTCGACGCTCGGTGGCTCCATAATCGAAGAGAACCAGGGGCGATAGTCAGGGGCGATCTGCTGAATAAGCTCCTCGGCCTGGCCATCGGCACCGGTGAAAATTTCTACCTGCTCACCGTCAGGCCCCGGAGCAGGGGCGTCAATACTGACCAGCGGGAACACGGTCAGGGCGACCACTGCCGCAATCAGCAAAAAGTTCTGCAACTTCTTGTTCATGATCGCACCTCCCCGGGAGCCAGTGAGAAGCCGAGATCCGACAGTTCAGATTCATTGTATTTGCGGATAAAGTTGATGATCAAGACGGTGAGCAGCCCCTCGCTGATTGCCAACGGCAACTGGGTGAAGGCAAAGACGCTCAGGAATTTAGCCAAAGAGGCGGTAAACCCGCCAGCCGGATCGGGAAAGGCGAGCGCCAGTTGCACCGAGGTGGTCACATAGGTGGCAAGGTCAGCCAGCGCCGCCGCCAGAAACACCGAAACGCTCAACGGCAACTGCAGTTTCTTCCCAAGACGATA
>CBDUUF010000415.1:0-2064 GCA_965370375.1 uncultured Desulfuromonadaceae bacterium | reverse complement strand
AGAAACAATTTTACCGATGAAATAATTTTCACCCGTATAGGTGTAGATGGTCTCAGTCACTTCCTCGATGGTATTTAAAAAATACGGTTCGTAAACACCATTTTCCTTTTTCGTATCTAAAACTACCTCAATGGTAATCGATCCCTTTAGCTCCTTGTCGATCGTTTCAGTATTGATACGCACTTCATTATCGGCGGCAAACCAATGCAGCGGATTATGAGAAAACTGCATGGTAGAAGCCAGGGCCAGCGAGACAACAATGATTACTGCTGCAATACTGACAATTGTTTTAGGGTAGGTAATAGAAACCACACCGAGGCTGTGTACCATCCTATCCAGCAGCATCGGCTTTTCATCCGGCGAATGTTGTTTGGACTTTATGGGTAAAAAGCTGATCAGCGCTGGCAGAAAGACAAGTGTTAGTAGTAATTGGTAGCTGACACCCAGGGCGGAAAAGATACCGAGATTGGCCACCGGCGCAATATCTGAAAACGAAAATGAGGCTAGAGAAGCGGCGGTCGTTATCGATGTCATAAAGATAGCAAGACCGGAATGCCCAAGCGCATATGCCATCGCTGCTTTCTTGTCTTTCACTTCATCATACTTTTTATAAAACATGGCCAGCAGATGTACGGACGCACCGACACCGACGGCCAGCAACAGCGATGGCAGGATTTGCGTCATGGCGGTTATGGGTGCGCCGACAAGCGCCATCGAACCGACAGTGGAGATGAGTGTTAAAACCACAACAAGCAGCGGTAGGACAATACCGCTCAGGCGCTTGAACATAAGCAGCAGTAACAGGGCTATGGTCATGATCACATACAGGATAAAAGTAGACATGTCGCTGATCAAAGAGGCCTGCAGGTTTTTTGTGACGATAGGCGAACCTGCAATGTATATGCTCATATCATCGCTTTGGTATTTCTCAATGGTTTCTTCAAGCGCTTTGATGAGTTGGTTCGTCTCAAGTACATTGATAAATTCCAGACTTTCGGTAGTTGCGACTGAGTCCGGGTACCCGGCCTTTATGCCCTCGTCAAAAACCTCCTCGCTGAAGCCCGTATCGTCATCCATAGTCTCATCAAAGCCACTTTCAAGCATATCGCTTTCACTTTCAGCGGTGACACCGATAGAGGTATAAGTTTGCGTTGTGATAATAATGGTGGTGAACGTTCCATCTTCACTCAGGTACAGGTTTTCATAGATAGGATTGGACAATGCGAATTGTCTGATCTCTTGCAATTGCCCTGCATCAACTGGAATACCCTCCTCAAACAAATCTTCCACGATAAGCTCATCTTCATTACCTATCGTTTTACGGGCATTCTTCAAGGAGTTGACCTCCTTGATGTAAGGCGCGTTATTCTCGATATCATCATGTATTGCAAACAGCGTTTTCAGGAATGATGGATCAAACACGTCCTTTGTTTTAATGGCGATAATGATTTTCTCATCCCGGCCAAACTGATTTCTGAAATCATTGTATGCCAGGATCTGAGGATCATCCTTGTATAGAAAACCTTCCGTCGATGTATCAAAAGTGGTTTTTGGCAAATGGATAGCAAGCGCAACAACCATAGCGAAAATGGTAACCAGCACTTTGATTTTATTGTCATATATGACATCTGAAAAAGCATGGAACTTGTCTTCGCTGCGAACTCGCCAGTCTCTGCTTTCCATTATATTCTTGCCTTCCCGACCCTGGTTAGCTGTCATCGAGAACAGATTTAACCAATTGGTTACAATTTCATTATGCTAACTATTCGCCAGGGTTTATGTCAAGACTTACCGCGCAACCCGCCTCCAGCCGCAGAAGCACCAATCTGCAGGGAGAGCAGATTTGCACAGCCCTGCGGCCGCAGGCTCACAACAAGGCTGCGGCGAAGAATATTGACCGAGAGCCAATATCAGACAAGCTTCCCGCTCAGCTCGATATCCGGGATCAGCAGTTCTCATTATGGCGGCGCGAAAAGGGGATCGGCTCTTTTTGCCGGGCGCTAATTATACAGGACGCTAAAGTTGCGAAGCGGGTGCGGGTTATGCTTTGCGGGACCGTCAGCG
>CBDUUF010000414.1:0-2073 GCA_965370375.1 uncultured Desulfuromonadaceae bacterium | reverse complement strand
TGTCTGAACCATTATGGCCAATCGGCACGCCTCGAGCGGACGCTTCAGGACATTATGGCCAACCTTGAGCAGGCGCATAATTTCGACCCGCACGTCGGTCGTAAACTGTATGCGAACCTGTTTGATCTCGGTTTCGAGGCGATTAACGTCAAAGTCGATGCCCACCATCTGTTTTACGGCGAACTCGGCGGCATCGATGAATTCAACTGGATTAAAAAAATGGAAGTCGCCGCCAAAGACAGCGGTTGCAAGTTTGAAGAGTACGCCGGCGACCACAACGCCTTTGTTGCAGAGTTTGATGAGTTTTTCCGCTCGCCGCGCCGTTTCTCCTACACCCCGCTGATTCTCTGTAGCGGTCGTCGCCCGAAATAGTCGCTCCGGTTTTTATGAAAATTTCGAACCGTTGCAACTGACAGTCGGAAAAATCTGTTATCCTTAGGAAGGTGTCGGAATATTAATCTGACGATCTTCCAACAGGACAAACATCATGCCGGTTCAGTACGATATAGTTATTCTCGGATCCGGCACTACCGCCTTTGCTGCCGGCCGCCTCGGCGCGGCGCGCGGGGCCAAAGTGCTGATGGTCGAGCAGAGTCACCTCGGTGGTACCTGTATCAACTGGGGCTGTATTCCAAGCACAACCCTGATTGACAAAGCCGAAAGCTATCACGCTGCCCGCCGCGGTAAAAAATGGGGATTGAACCTGCACGCCGGCAAGCCCGATTGCGACACCCTGATGCAGCTGAAGAACGCAGCGGTAAAAACCGTGCGTGAGACCCATTACCAGCACGAACTGGACAACACACCTAACCTTGAGGTGCTGCGCGGCCACGGTAAATTTATCTCAGCGCATGAATTGCAGGTAGGCGCTGAAATTATCCGCAGCAACAATTTTCTGATCGCCACCGGCGGCATCCCGCGCACGGTTCCAATCCCCGGCCTCGACCAGGTTAACTACCTGAACAGCTATAGCGCCATGCACCTGCCTTGCTTCCCGGCATCAATCCTGATTCTCGGTGGTGGGGTCATCGCCCTCGAGATGGGCCAAATGCTCGCCCGCTTCGGTACCGAGGTCACGATTCTAGAACGTGGTGATCGCCTGCTGGGTGAATTTGATCCGCGCCTGACTGGAACTTTTCAGCAGATTCTCGAGCAAGAGGGGATCCGGGTTCTGCTCGGCGTCGAAACCGAGCGGGTTGAACAACGTGACGACGGCGTGCACCTGTTTGTCAGCAGCCACGGTGAAGCTGAGGAATTGAGCGCCGAGCGATTTATGCTGGCGGTCGGCACTCAGGCGGCGAGTAGCGGTATCGGCCTGCATGAGGCCGGCGTAACCCTCGATCCAAACGGCTTCATCCAGGTTGATGATCAGCTACGCACCAGCCAGGAAGGAATCTGGGCCGCCGGCGACGTCACCGGCCCGCCATTGATTGCCCCGGCTGGCGCCCGTGAAGCACTGGTCGCGGTAGAGAATATGCTCGACCCGTCAGTCACCCAGACTATTGATCACCGCTACACCCCGATGGCGGTCTTTGTCGATCCGGAATTCGCCACCATCGGCCTGACCGTTGCGGCGGCTCAGGCACTCGGCCTGAAGACAGTAGAAACCTACATTGATCTCGATCGGGTGCCAAAAGCACACGTCATGGGGAGACAGCAGGGTGGGGTTCTGCTCTGCGCCGAGCAGGGGACCGGCCGGATTCTCGGGGTACAGATGCTAGTACCACGCGCTGCCGATATCATTCACGAAGCAACGCTGGCCGTCCGCTTCAACCTGACGGTCAAAGATATTTCGACCACGGTTCATGTCTACCCGAGCATCAGCGATGGATTGCGGGTCGCGGCCCAGGAGAATGCCAAAGCGCAAGGGTTGATCTAGATAGTGCCGCAGGTACAAAATCAGGCAACAAAAAAGGGCAGACCCGGTCGGGTCTGCCCTTTATAGATTCTTAACGCTAGACGCTTATAAGAAATAGAAACGCACACCGATGCCAATATTCATATCCAGCTTGGTACTCGGTGCCAGATCGACCACCGGGGCCAGCTCACCGAACAACTCCAGAAACTCCGGGT
>CBDUUF010000413.1:0-2074 GCA_965370375.1 uncultured Desulfuromonadaceae bacterium | reverse complement strand
ATCAAAGTCGGTGAACGCAGGCATCTGATTGCCCTTGCCGCCGCCTTGTCCTTCTTTTGCTTCCGCCACCATTGCCAATGTTGCAACCGACGCCAACAGAGCAACCGACAGCCATTTTGTTTTCTGAGTCATATATCTGCTCCCCTTAACCGCGACCGTGGCGCTTTGATTGACCTTTACCCTGGCCTTGACCATTGCCCTGGCCATAGGCGTGGCTTTTGCCCTGGCCTTGTCCTTTGCCCTGGCCTTGTCCTTTGCCCTGGCCATCGTTCTGCGCTCGATGCTCCTCACGCTGTCGCTCGGTTGCGCCTTGCGCGTCGCCTTTTTGTTCCCGGGTCTGCACTCGCTCCTGGTCCGCTTGTGCGGCCGATGCACCAAACCCTGTAAGTGCCGAAACAAATACGAACAGAGTGGTGAAATTTTTCAGGTTGGCTGCTTTCATCTGGTTACCTTGATTGCCTTTATATAATATTTATCTAAATTAGCAATATCTAATTTAATATTCTATAGGTACAAACCACTAGCAGTTCAGTCGGCTTGAGTCGGCGTCAGGATTTCGCTTCGCCCACGCAGGAGGATGGTGCCTCTGAGAACACCCAGGGTGGTCAGTTTCACCGGCACCCGTAGACCCTCACGGTCTTCAAAGACGATGTGAATTTTCTGCCGGTCGCCGTCATCATCTTCGACCTGGAACAGGCAGCCGCCTTCGATCTTCGATGGGCGCCCCGTGATCCAGTAGTTGTGCCGGCCTGTGTGCAGCAACCTTGATTCCCAGCAATCGGGCTCGAGGAAAAACGCACTCAGTACATCCAGGCCGTCGAGGACGGACCTTGGTGGTCTGACCTTGCCGTTTCGGATCTGACGCATAGAGCCGTTTTCGATTCTCAAGATTCGATGTTTGTTCCGCTCCTGCTCTTCGTAGCCAAAGCGCACCAGCTCTGGTTTGCCTGCGTCGAATCGTCCTTCTGCATAAAACTCGGACTGCCAGTCGCTGAACACATAAGCGACTCCACGAGCAGCGGCGTTGCCGCGAATCCGGTAGTCATCAGCACTGCGTTCCACGTTCACAAACGCGGCGCCGACCTTGAGGCCAGCGAAGTAGGCATCGAAGTGCAGAGTTGCCGCGCTCACGGATTGCGGGCTGAGGAGTAGACAGACCAGGGTAGCCTGCCGGACTCCCCTGAGCTTGCTGGAGTATTTCGAGTAAAACATGGCTTCTTCGATGATAACTCGACAACCACCTTGATTGGTCAGGACTCCTGTTTTCGGATCTATTAGACTCTCGCGCATGTTTGAATTGAGAGACGCGAACCTCGTTTTGCGGGCGTTCATCATCCTCGGGCTGATCGGCTTCGGGTTTTTCATTGCCATCGAGCGGGGGCTGGTGCAGCTCGCGCTCGATTCGGACAAGAGCTACATCTCCTATGTGATCTTCGCCATCTACCTGCTGGCGAGCGCGCACTGGCTCTGGCTGGCGCGATCGCTGGCCTCCGAACGGGCGCTATTCATCGAGCTGGAGTCGGCGGTGAGCGAGGAACGTCCTGTTACCGGGATCGAGGCTGGTCTGCTCGGCCGGCTGCTCTGGAACCTGAATCGAACGGATGCTCGTACCGATTCGGATGTGCTGGTGGAAGCCTTTGGAGACGAGATAGCCAACCGCCATGCGCTCGGGCACTTCACCAGCGATGTGCTGCTCAAGCTCGGGCTGCTCGGGACCATCGTCGGCTTCATCTTCATGTTGCTGCCCATTGGTGAGATGAACGGTTTTGATGCAAGCATGATGCAGCAACTGCTTGCCTCCATGAGCGGTGGCATGGCGGTGGCCCTTTACACCACACTGGCGGGGCTCATCACCAGCACGTTGCTGAAGTTGCAGTATCACATTCTCGATGGGTCCGCGGCCCAGTTGGTGACCCGACTGTCGGTCCTTGCCCATCTGACCGAGCGACGCAAGATCCCGCTCGACCAGGCGGCCGGCTGACATCGAATGCGAGTCTGAATGATGCGACATGCGATCTATCAGGACAAAGAACAGCAGGATGCCTTCACGGACCTGTTATTCAATGCGCTGCTC
>CBDUUF010000412.1:0-2078 GCA_965370375.1 uncultured Desulfuromonadaceae bacterium | reverse complement strand
GCGTAACGGAGTGTTGTTTACCCGCTTTGGCAAGATCAGCATCAAGCAGGCGCGTTATCGTGAAGATGAAGCTCCAATCGACGCAGACTGCTCGTGTTACGTTTGTAAATATTACAGTCGGGCATATTTACGCCACCTGTATCAGTGCAATGAGATTCTTTCGTCGGTATTGAATACGCATCATAATCTGGCGTATTATCTCGATTTGATGGCGGGAGCCCGCAAGGCGATTGAAAACAATAAATTTGGTGATTTCCGTAAAGATTTTTACCGAAAACGGGAAGTAGATAAATAATAAACAGAAGATATTGACGTTAAGGCGTCTAGAGGAGGCAACATGAATTTGTTCGATTTTTTTGTAAGTAATGCCCACGCAGCAGCTCCGGCTGCGGCTCCGGGTGGTGGCGGTACCGGTTATGAAAGCATCATCATGCTGGTTGCGATGGGTGCAATTTTTTACTTTCTGCTTATCCGGCCGCAATCTAAGCGGGCTAAGGCGCATAAGCTGTTAGTTGCAAGCTTGTCGATTGGCGACCAGGTGGTTACGGCTGGTGGTGTGCACGGCAAGATCTCTGCTCTGCAGGATGCGACGGTGATGGTCGAAATTGCCGCCGGCATCAAGGTCAAGATCAATCGTGCCTCAATCGTCGGTGGCGAGAAGTCGTCCGGCGAACAGGGCGAATGATCTAACGTCTCATTTTATTAATTTCTATTGGGAGTGACAAACTGCTATGTCCGGAAGTATCAAGTGGCGAGGACTATTTGTCCTGATCTGTCTGATTTTTGCGTTGGTGTCCCTGGCACCGACCTTTGCGAAAGAGAGTCTCCCTGCCTGGTGGACTGATACCTTTTCACCGATTCAGAAAGGGCTCGATCTGCAGGGTGGCATGCACCTGGTTCTCGGTGTCGATGTCGATAAAGCTGTTGAGAGTCATCTTGACGGAATGGCCGACCAGATTGAAGACCTGTTGCGTGAAAAAGACATCATCTATAAACGGGTCGAGCGTAAATCGGGAGAGCGTCTGGTTGTCACTGTTTATGATGATGAGGCCGGAGCCGAGGTTGACGCGCTGATGGATGAGACCTTCGGTAACCTTGAGCCGATGACGCTCGAGGCGGAAGGTGGCTATATCCAGAAAAATTTCCGCCTCAGCGACGCTGACATTGAAGAGACCAAAGAACTGGCGATTCGTCAGGCACTGCAGACCTTGCGTAGCCGGGTTGATGAATTTGGTGTCGGCGAGCCGGTCTTGCAACGTCAGGCTGGCAACCGGATTCTGATTCAGTTGCCGGGTATCGCTGATCCTAAACGGGCGATCGACCTGATCGGCCGCACGGCTCGTCTTGAGTTTAAAATGGTTCTCGACGATGCCGATCCGCAGGAAGCTGTTAAGGGCAATCTGCCGCGCAATGGGCAGCTGCTCTACATGAAAAACGTTGATCGGCGCACCGGCACTGTAACAGAGACACCGATCGTCGTAGAAAATCGTACGGCTTTAACCGGCGACTATCTGACTGACGCCCGGGTTCGTATCAGCAGCCAGTTTAATGAACCTTATGTCAGCATTCAGTTCGATTCGGCTGGAGCCAAGCGGTTTGAGCAGATCACCGGCGCCAACAAAGGCCGACGAATGGCAATTGTTCTGGACGATACCGTGCATTCTGCACCGGTGATTCAAGATCGGATAGGCGGTGGTTCGGCACAAATCAGCGGCACCTTCACCGAGCAGGAAGCTACTGACCTCGCGATTGTGCTCCGGTCCGGTTCCTTGCCGGCGCCGGTTGAGATCCTTGAAAATCGGACAGTTGGACCGTCCCTTGGTCAGGATTCGATTGATAAAGGCGTACTGTCCGTCCTGGTCGGTGGCATTTTGGTCATTGCGGCAATGATTCTTTATTATCGTCTGTCCGGGGTGGTTGCTGTCACCGCTTTGGTTTGTAATATTATTTTCATCTTGGCTTTGTTGTCGCTTCTCGGCGCAACGCTGACTCTGCCGGGGATCGCCGGCATCGTATTGACGATCGGTATGGCAGTCGATGCCAATGTGTTGATCTTTGAGCGCATCCGTGAAGAGTTG
>CBDUUF010000411.1:0-2079 GCA_965370375.1 uncultured Desulfuromonadaceae bacterium | reverse complement strand
CCATTTTTCTATCACCTGTCGCGCACAGGTGGTCTACCTGAATTCTGACTCGAGCGGTTCACCTGAAAAAAACCGCTATGGGATCGCCTTTCTCGATATGCCGGCCGATGACCATTTGCAGCTCCTCTCTCTGGTTCATCGTGCCAACAATGAAGAAGCACAGATCTCCTTTAATATCGACATCGATCGTCTGATGGAATTCTTTTTCAGCGTCGGTTTTTTCTACCCGGAGAAATATGCGGCTATCGCCCAGGACAAGGAGCTGTTGAAACGCACCTATATGAAGCTCTACAACGACTGTCCGACAATCGCCCGCCACTACGTGCATCAGGATAATAACGCTATCTACGCCCACATGGCGGCAATCCGCTTTTACCAGAATTCATGGATGATTCATCATCATGCCGCCAACGGTGAGCACTCCTCCCGGGCCGGTCTCGACGTAATGAACCAGATGACCCGCTGGATCAATGATTCACGTAATATCCCGTCGGTACATCTGGACTATTTTTTCTGCTATTTTCGTGACAACAATCGCTTCCCGATGCGGGTCTTCGGGGGTATCTGTGACGGAATTAATGATCGCAGCACCTGCTCTATGGATAGCTTCGCCTACTACCACCACCAACCAGATCGAACGGCCGAATGGGACCTCAGTCTGCCCTGGTCTTTGCAACGCTCGACCGGTGAAGACCTGCAGGAACTCGGCTTCTACTACGAAGCCTGCTCGGGCGGTTTGATGATCGAAGCTCAGGACCTGCTGCCGGAATCAGATGGCGACATTGAACTAAATCAGGAGTACGCCAGCCACGGTTTTTCCCGTGAGCGCCACATGTTTACCCTGAAATCAAGTGACAACCTTAAAGCCGTGTTTATTGTGAACAAGGCTGATTTCGGTCTGAATCTGTCGGAGCTGACCAGTGCTATCCAGGTGTTTATTCCCGATCACGAGGAGCTGCCGCGCGAAATGCTCGACCTGATTCTGTCGCTGCTCTGCCTTAAGTTCAAGCGAACGCGAGCACCGATATTGCTGTTCCCCAAAGAAGCTGCGACAGCCTATGCTATAGAGATTGAAAAGACTTACCTGCTGTGGATTTACAATGCCATACAGATGGATGCGTTTTACCAGGAAATGAAAAAGATCACCCGGTCAATTGGCCATTAAGAGATAAAGCATGAATAAGACTGAAAACCAGCCAGCGTTATACAACAGCCGCATCATCGATATTTACATGAAGCTGCTGAAGAAACACTACCCAGCCGTCGACACAGGTGAACTGCTCCGTCAGTCCGGCATGAAGCCGTACGAGGTGGCCGATCAGGGGCACTGGTTCACCCAAAAGCAGATTGATCAATTTTACAACCAGATTGTCTACCTGACCAACAATGACAACATTGCCCGGGAAGCCGGCCGTTTTTTTGCCGACCCGGCAGTAATGAATGTGATGCAGCAATACATCCTTGGCATGCTTGGACCAACCCGGGCATTTGAGGCATTGCAAAAAACCTCTACCAACTTCACCCGCTCGTCGGTCTTTGATTCACGTAAACTTGCGAACAATCAGGTAGAGGTGACCGTTACACCCAAGCCGGATGTAACCGAACGACTGTTTCAATGCCAGAACCGGATCGGTTTTCTCGAAGCGCTACCGATGCTTTTTACCCACAAGGTGCCCCAGATCGAACATACAGAATGTGTCTTCAACGGTGGCAATTGTTGCCGTTATGTAGTCACCTGGGAAAACTCACCATCGATTCTGCTCAAACAGACCCGCAATATGGCAGCGGCAATGCTTATTCCGAGCAGTCTGATCACCGCCGCGGTATCGCCCTGGACAGCATTGACCATCGCCCTGCCGATCACCATCGGCGCCACGACCTTGTTGACTCTCGCCTCCTGGTGGTTCGAACGTCGCGAATCGTTAAAAAGTCTGCGCAGCCTCGAGTCATCGGCCGATCTGTTGCTCGATCAACTCAACATTAATTACAACAACGCCCTGCTGAGCAATGAAATCGGCCACGCGATCAGTAGCCAGACCACCGTCGACAGTATCCTGCAGAGTGTCATCCAGGCGCTGG
>CBDUUF010000410.1:0-2091 GCA_965370375.1 uncultured Desulfuromonadaceae bacterium | reverse complement strand
CTTTGATAAATTTATCAATATTTGCCTTGAATTCGCGTTTTTGCTGATTGGAGACCGAGGGTCTGCCATCAAAGGTAGTTTTCTGTACGATATCTTTTTCGCTGAAGCTGCCGGTATCGATCCGGGCCACAGCCAGCGAATCGCCAGGTTGTAAGGTGCCAAGCATGAAATTGATAATAGCCGCTGCTTTATCCAACTCACGGGTGTAAGTACCGGAAGTATCGAGCAGCATATAGACTGATTTGGAATGACTGGTAGTGTCAGAACAGCCGACCAGCAGCAGAAGAATTCCGATCAGGAGCGAGGACAGACGCTTCATGGGTGCACCTCCTTGTGGGTCGTTTCCGGTTGTTCTTCTGTCGGGGTTTTCTTTACCTTTTCTTCAATCCAGATGGCCGGGAAAATCAGCAGATCATACAGGGCAATCAGCGCCTTGCCGAGATGATTGAACAGGTTGCCGACAATGCGTAACAACACGGCTCCGGCGCGTAGCAGAAAGGCGAGCGTCAGGCCGATTACGGTACGTGACGAATGGATGAACGATTCAAGCGGGATGGCGACAAAGGTCAAGGCGAACGGCAGGACGAAGCCGAGGATCATCTGTCCGGCAGTCGGGATTATGCTCGAAATCTGACCGGCGACCACCTCGACTCCTGACAGTGATTGCCGCAGTGCCTGCAAGTCGGCTGCTATCTGGTCACGCATGAAGGCCAGGGCAGATTCGACACCGGCCAGGGTGAATAACAGAGTGAAGGAAATCCAGATCATCTTGCGGCGCATTTTGTCATCGAGTTGACCAATCACCGGGAACAGGTGGGTGATGCGTAGTGATTCCATGAGGAACAGGCCCATTGAAATTTCGACCAGGATGATAACCAGCGCGGCGACATCAGAGATTTTAAAGTTACCGATGTAACTGCCGCCACCGACCATCTCCGACATCGGCAGAGCGATCAGGTTGAAGTTGATGATAGCGCCGCCGATAGCGATCAGCATAACCAGCCCGGATATAAAGAACTGGGTCAGCGATGAAGAGGAGAGCCGCCGTTCTGCTTCATCAGCCCCGGCGCGGATCTTTTCGTATTCATCCATCTTGACGGTTATAAGTTCCGAGCGTTCGTGCAGACCGGTAATGGTCTTGCCGACCCTCTCCAGGGTCTCACTCAGTTTGCGCCAGATTGGCATCATTTTGTTTAACAGTGCGTGGCGCTGTTGGCTCGATTTGCGATAATCGTCCATGGAAGATTTATGATGACGGTCGAGAGTCTTGTTGATCTCACCAAGAATTTCGGCAACGCCACCGTCGCTGTTCGGTATCTGCGCAACCGCCTCAATCGCGGCAATCCAGGCCGGCGGCGAGGGTGGTACTTCGGTGCTTTCCCGGTAATCCTCATCGATGCGGGTAATCAGGTCGGCCATGTTGCGGTGAAAGGCCGGGTAGGTCTGCAGGTCACGTTTAACAACAGCGTCAACTCGCTGAAATTCACGTTCCAGTCCCTTTTCGATTTCGATCGCTCCGGCAGCGAGCAGTACCTCGCGGTTGCGCTGTTTCAGTTTGGCTTCTGCCAGTAAAAATGATTTGGATGCCAGGCGCAGCGCTTGCGAAACAACCCGGGTAAACGAAAGGATCATGCGGTGCATCTGCTGCCGGGCCAGATAGAGCAAGATCAGCAGTGAAAAAATCAAAATCGGGTAAGCGGTCAACGGATTACTCTCGATCATGGCTAACAGTGACATAAGACCTCCTTGAGCCGATGGTTGCATGACATGTGTAATGGCTCGGTATAATTATTACATTGCAAAGGGGAGTCCAAAATTGGAGAAAACATTACATGTGTCAATAGTAACAGTTATTCAACAGTTTAGGTGAGGAGGGGGGATTTAACACAATTTGCTTTTGGTTTTGGTAAAGCGAAGTGGCGCAGGGGCGGTAACATTATTGGGCGGGTTGGTTTGTGGATTTGTCAGTCATGGAGTAGAGGTGAATTTATTGTATGTATAAAGCAGAACCGTCGGGACTCTCCCCCGACAGGAGACTTACTTTTTGTCTAAGCGGCAACAAAAAGTAAGCAAAAAATGCCTTTATCCTGG
>CBDUUF010000409.1:0-2093 GCA_965370375.1 uncultured Desulfuromonadaceae bacterium | reverse complement strand
ATCAGGCGATCGCATGCGCCGAAAACGGCATCACTCTGATCTCACCTTTCGTTGGTCGTATCCTCGATTGGTATAAGAAAGATACCGGTCGCGACTCTTATCCACCGGCTGAAGATCCAGGCGTTGTTTCGGTCACTCAGGTCTATAACTACTATAAGAAATTTGGTTATAAAACAGAAGTCATGGGTGCCAGCTTCAGAAATATTGGCGAGATCACCGAACTGGCTGGTGTCGATCTGTTGACCATCTCTCCCGCACTGCTGGGCGAGCTGCAATCAACCGAAGGCGACCTGCCACGCAAGCTTGACCCGGCTGTTGCTGCCAATGCTGACATCGAAAAGATTTCGATGGACAAAGCGACTTTTGATCGTATGCATGAAGAGAACCGCATGGCCAACGATAAACTGGCTGAAGGCATCGAAGGCTTCTCCAAGGCGCTAGAATCTTTGGAAACTTTGCTGACTGACCGTTTGGCTGTGATCGAAGGCTAAAACTTTCAGTTGCACTCATTCCGGTGCGTATTCGCACCGGAATGACGCCTTAATTCATCCGCAAGTTCCACTGGCCTGTTAATTTGAACGCCTTAACTTGCGAACAGACCGATACCCCATGCAACTGCGTGCTGTGAATCACTCCGTCGGTCATAACCCAACTCTATTATTGATATGTCACAAAAACTTTCAGACGTAGTAAAACCCGGCGTCGTTACTGGCGATGATGTTCAAAAAGTCTTTGCTTTCTGCAAAGAGAACGACTTAGCACTACCAGCAGTCAACACCATCAACACCGATTCAATCAATGCAGCACTGGAAGCGGCCGCTAAAGCCAACTCGGCTGTCATTATTCAGTTCTCCAACGGTGGTGCAGCTTTTTTTGCTGGTAAAGGCATTAAACTGGAAGGTCAGGGAGCCTCGATTTTAGGCGCTATCACGGGTGCCAAGCATGTCCACACCGTTGCCGAAGCCTATGGCGTTCCTGTCATTCTTCACACCGATCATGCCGCTAAAAAGTTGCTGCCATGGATTGACGGACTGCTCGACGCTGGTGAAAAACATTTCAAAGAGACCGGCAAGCCACTGTTCAGCTCTCACATGCTCGACCTGTCAGAAGAGAGCCTGGAAGAGAATATGGAAATTTGCGGGAAATACCTCGAGCGGATGTCAAAAATGGACATGACGCTTGAAATTGAACTGGGCGTCACCGGTGGTGAAGAAGATGGTGTCGATAACACCGACATGGATCAATCGCTTCTTTACACGCAGCCTGCAGAGGTTGACTACGCCTACGAACAACTCAGCAAGATCAGTCCACGCTTCACCATTGCAGCCTCTTTTGGTAATGTACATGGTGTTTACAAGCCAGGCAATGTCAAGCTGACACCGACCATTCTGGCCGATTCGCAGAAATATGTTTCCGAAAAACACAACCTGCCTGATAACTCACTGACTTTTGTCTTCCACGGCGGTTCCGGCTCCTCCGAAGCCGAAATCAAAGAGTCGATCAGCTACGGCGTAGTAAAAATGAACATCGATACCGACACCCAGTGGGCCACATGGGAAGGGATCATGAACTACTACAAAGAGAACGAAGGCTATCTGCAAGGACAGATCGGTAATCCTGACGGCGAAGACAAACCGAACAAAAAGTTCTACGATCCACGCGTCTGGCAGCGTGCTGGTGAAGTCAGCATGGCCAACCGTCTGGCACAAGCTTTTAGTGATTTGAACGCAACCAACTCACTCTAAAAGCTTTAGGCAACTCGCAAGAGATAACACACCTTTTCGCAGCGAATTGTCTTACTCACGATCCTCCAACCCTGCCAGGGTTTTCAAACCCTGGCAGGGTTTTTTTTCGCGTGGTACTATTGCGGACCGTTCCAACCCGGACTTTTCATCAATTCTCGCCGATATCGCGCTTCGATATTGGTTTCACAAGGAAATTCCCGAAGGCGTGTCATATCAGTGATGACGGCCAACGATAATACTAGGAGCCTGTCTGAGAATAGACTGATCTGCTGTGGACGAGCCTGACCGGCCCCTTTTTCCGATCATTTTCGTTAAATAGAGCGACTATTCGCCTCAAATGATCGAAAA
>CBDUUF010000408.1:0-2100 GCA_965370375.1 uncultured Desulfuromonadaceae bacterium | reverse complement strand
TATCTGCCTTGACGGCCTTTTCCCTTAAAACGTACCGTACTTGATGGCTATAAGGACACAAAGGATTGGAGTAGAGCCTCATTCCTGAATTTTGATTAAGAACATAGGTCACTGCAAAAACCTCCCTCGATATTGGCAGTCTGGTTATATGAAATAATATGGCGCGGTCACCCCAAAGATGTCCAAAGCCAGGAATCAGTGTGCTATTCTAGCACGAAACAGCTTCGTTTTTGAGATGCAAAGCCTTTTCAACATCAAATTTAACTGTAAAGACAAGGGGTTGACTTAGGATCTTTGTTTCCACATTTTGTTTTATGGTCTTATTATGAAGTTTGCCCTGCAAGTCAATTCAAGCCCTTACCAATCGGCCGGCAGCCGTAGCGCTTATCACTTTGTTGAAGCGGCGCTGCAGCAAGGGCACCGGGTGGTTCGGGTTTTTTTCTATTACGATGGTATCTATAATGCCATCAGCGATGCTGCCCCGCCCGAGGACGAGTTCGGGATCATCCAACGCTGGTCCGATCTGGCCGAGCAGCATAAGATCGACTTAGTCGTCTGTATCTCAGCTGCACAGCGCCGTGGACTGCTGACCGAGGAAGAGGCACAACGGCCCAACCGTACCGGTATAATAAATGCCGTCAACCTGAAACCCGCTAACAGATTTAGAATCTCTGGTCTGGGCCAATTTGTTGAAGCTGCACTGGAAGCAGATCGTCTGCTCATTTTTGGATAACAATCGCCGGAACAACAAAAACAGATGCAGCAAAAAAAGCGCAAGCAGTTCCTGTTTATTATGCAGCACGCGCCTCACCAAAGTCTCCATTTACAGGAGAAGCTTGACCAGCTGCTGACCACTGCCGCGTTCGAGCAGCCGGTGCGACTACTGCTACTCGACGATGCTGTTTTTTTACTCAAAAAAGAGCAGCAGCCAGCGGCAATCGACAGCAAAGTGATTACTCCAATCGTTGATTCACTGGCTCTGTTCGATGTCAATGAGCTCTATGTTGAACAAGAGTCACTCACTGAACGTGGTCTGACTCTGACCGATCTGGAGCACTCGCCGATTGAACTCCCGCGTGACCAGGTTGGCGCACTGATAACCCGACACAACTGTATCTTGTAATTCGACTCAGGAACAGGCTTCAGTTAAATCCATAAGCTATTTTAAAAAGCGATAAAAGATGCCTTTTTTAACTATTCAATATCCCAATGTTACACATCGCCAAAGAACCACTGACTGATTCGGATCGACTGGATCGGCTGCTCGCTCGAACCAGCCATGGCGATACTCTGCTACTGATCGAACAAGCGGTTAGCATCGTCCACCAGCGCTCTCCTGCAGCCGCCAGGATTCGCACAGCCCAGTGCAGCCTTACCATCATTGCACTTCGCCCCGACCTTGATGCCTTCGGCGTCAGACCCGGCGAATGCATCGACACCATCGAACAGATCGACTACTCCGGTTTTGTTGAGTTGACGATCCAACATTCAACCATTCACTGCTGGTAAATCATGCCAATCACTCCCACCCTCTTTTCCTACCGCCCATACTGGGCCAAGCGGTTTGGCACTGCGCCTCAACTACCGATGAGCCGTGCCGAAATGGATACACTCGGTTGGGATTGCTGCGATGTCATACTGGTCACAGGCGATGCCTATGTCGACCACCCCAGTTTCGGTATGGCACTGATCGGTCGTCTGCTGGAAGCGCATGGCTTTCGGGTCGGAATTCTGGCCCAGCCCGACTGGCGAAGTTGCGATGCTTTTTTTGAACTGGGCCAGCCACAACTTTTTTTTGGCGTCACCGGCGGCAATATGGACTCGATGGTGAACCGCTATACTGCAGACCGACGCATTCGCTCGGATGATGCCTATACTCCCGATGGAGAAGCAGGGAAGCGACCAGACCGCTCGGTTCTGGTCTATTCTCAACGCTGCCGTGAAGCGTACCGAGAAACACCTATCATCATCGGTGGTATTGAGGCCAGTCTGCGCCGGGTGGCTCACTACGACTATTGGTCCGACAAAGTGCGGCGCTCGCTGCTGCCGGATGCCAAAGCCGACCTGCTGGTATATGGCAACGGTGAACGACAGGTGGTC
>CBDUUF010000407.1:0-2112 GCA_965370375.1 uncultured Desulfuromonadaceae bacterium | reverse complement strand
GGGAACCAGATGGCGAACGCCTTGAAGGCGGCCATCAGACAAGCCGAGACGCCGAGACCGATCAGGGCGCGCCCGGTGATCAGGCCAGTCAACGAAGTTGCCTGGCTGAAGATCAAGGCACCGGCGGCGGCGACCAGCAGTAACGAAGCTTCAACCCGTCGCGCGCCGAACCGGTCAAGCAGAATGCCAAGCGGCAGCTGAAAAGCGCCGAAGGCGAGCAGGTAAACCGAAGTCAGCAGACCGAGACTGGCCGAATCAAGTCCGATGTCCCTGACCAGATCGGGGGCAATGATGGCATTTACAGTACGGTAGAGATAGGAGAGGAAGTAGCCGAGGGCAAAAGGGAGGAAAACCCGTAAAAGATGTCCGATACGGTTCGTCATACCCAATATCTTTCTAAAATAGATCCTTTAGCCAGCCGAAGGCGACAAACGTACCGATGGCCGAGCCGAGGGAAGAGAAGAAGAAAACCAGCAAGACCCGGGTGGTGCGGTTGGTCCACCAGCCGCGGGCGGTGGTCATGTCATCGCTGACATTTTCAAGATCGCGCACGGTCGGTGCGGCAACTATAGCCTGAACCACTCCGGTGACCATGCCGGCGCCGATGGTCGGATTGAGCGAGGTGATTGGCGCAGCGACAAACGCGGTGACAATGGTTAATGGATGAGCGAGGGCAAACATTGCTCCGATGGCTGAGAGGATACCATTGGCCAGAATCCAGGCGATGGCCGCCTCGGCCAGGCGGTCGGTGTCGCCGAAGAAAAAGCCGACGGCAAACATCGCCACGACTACGGCCGGAATCGCCCACGGGATGATCTTGGAAATAGCTGATTTGGGCGGGATAATGTCGATCTCTGCAATCGACTCGTCATCCTCGACAGGTTCGTCACTCTGCAACCGTTTCAGGATTCCGGGCAGGTGAGCCGCGCCGACGACAGCGACGATCTTGTCCCCTTCGGCCAGACGGATGTGGTGTGCCATGTACTGGTCACGTTCATCGACCAGGATTCCCTTGACTGAAGGGAGCAGGTCGCCGAGTTCTTCGAGCATCGAGGAGAGGGTGTCGCTCTGGCGCAGCTTGGCGAGTTCCTCTTCGTTGAGTTCGGTCTTGTCGAACATGCTGGCAAACAACACCGACATAAGATTGATTTTTTTCCACAAGCCGGTTTTGCGCCAGGCCCGCAGCAGGGTAGTCCGGATATTACGGTCGATCAGTTCGACCGTCGCCGCCTGCTCTTCTGCTGCCTCAACTGCCGCGATCAGCTCGGCACCCGGCTTTACTCCGGTCTGCAATCCCATCCGCTTCTGAAACGAGGAGAGGGCGAGGTTGGCCATTAAAAACGCCGCCTGGCCCTTGCGTACCACCTGGTAGATGTTGAGGTTTTCCCAGTGGTTCTTGTCTTTCAGGGCGGTGAGTCGTTGCGCATCCAACTCGACACAGACACAATCCGGTTGCTCATCAGCAATTACCTGCCGGACTGTTTCAACCGACTCCTGAGAAATGTGGGCCGTGCCGATCAGGATCACTTCAGAGTTGCCGACTTGCAGGCGATGGATATCAGAAGGTGTTGTTTCTGGCGGGTTGTTATCGTCGTTCATATGGCCTTCGCAAAAAGTAAAAGCGCCGCAAAATATCGGCGCTTTGTTTATTCAGACTCTCCACTCCTGCCGTGGGTTCGTGGCCTCACATCGACTGATAGTAAGGTGGGTTAACTTACGAGCGCTTCAGGCTTCCCACTTGCTGCGGCGGGCTTGCTCACCACACTCATTGAAAGTTTTCCCGTTCGAAAAACATTCCGCGTGGGCATTGTAACCACACGGGCAGGGCAGAGAGAACGTGAAACTTGCAGTCAGTATATGTGAATCGAAAACTGCAGACAAGGAGAATCTGTTCGATTTATACGAAGAAATTTACCGGATAAGTCCAACATCTTGTAATCACTGATGAAGGCTTGGTGTTGATGGATATGTTCATGTAACTGCTTTTGGATCTGTATCAATTTTAGAACCAATACATCGTTGATCAGTGTAGAATCTGAAAAATTAGAAACATTGAATGTGGCGTGGAATAGTGTTATGTGTCCATTTATGTTTTGCCGTCTAAAAGGGGTG
>CBDUUF010000406.1:0-2119 GCA_965370375.1 uncultured Desulfuromonadaceae bacterium | reverse complement strand
CCCATTAGAACTACAATTTTAATAATTTCGACAACTTACAAGTTGGTACGCTCTATGCTCTATAAACTGTTCAACAAGTCATATAGACGTATATGACACCGATAAGGGCAAAACCGGAGTAATCCGGTGACGCAAAACCACGGATCCTCGCTGCATGGCAGACGGATGGCCGGGTTGCCGAAGTGAATAGAGACTTTTTTCGTCCTGATCTTCCTGGACGCAATGAAATGTGCTCCCTTCGGTTATCGTTGGGAGCCTCTTTTTTGCCTGCAAATTGGGAGACAAAGCGATGAAGAATTCTAAAGAAGTTATTATCCTGGTAATCATGATATTTGTTGTCCTGGTTTCTGCGGCCAAAGCTGATGACGAAAGTCTTTCCATCCTTACAGAAAATGTATCGGCCAGTGCAGGGATTGAGTACTTTGAATTGGATAAGGACGCCGGGTTTGCTATTTACGTAGGCGGGGAAACTGACAGTGAATCGTCGCTTGAACTCGGGGTGGTTTCGACTTCGTCTATGTCGAACCTTGAAGATGATTACGGATTGGTTGTGACGCTAACGACCTTGTTTTGAAGGCGTTAAATATACACATAAACCTCAAAATCTGTATTTACAGGGATGTGCAGGATTCCTCCTCCGCATGAAGCTACGGCGGACAGGATTCAGGATAGTGAGTCAATAGCTTTATTAGCCGCGATGAAAATCTATCAAGATCTGTTAAATCTCAAATCAATGAGCAAAGCTAAAGGCTTCATTGGCCGCGGATACAATCTGATAAGGTCTGATAGATCAAAGGCTAGGTCTTTTGGTTAAAGTATTAAGGGCGTCTCTCACAGAGATCGCAGAGTACGCAGAGAGGATCAAGGGCAAAGTCCTTTAGTAAAGACATAAACAAAGGGCTTGGGGTTAAGGTCTAAACAAAGATATTTTTGGTTTAATCTTTTGAATTATCAGATTTCATCAGACCTTATCCGCGGCTAAAAGGGGTTTAATGGTTTTATCCTGTTCATCCCTGTTAAATGCCTAATGTTATTGTTTGGATTGTTGAACCAAAAAGCCCCGGCTCATCACGAACCGGGGCTTTGTTGTTTCAATTCAACTGGTTTTTTTTTACAGACCGAGCTTCTTGAAGAAGTCGTTCCCTTTATCATCAACCAGGATGAAGGCCGGGAAGTCTACGACTTCAATCTTCCAGACTGCTTCCATGCCGAGTTCGGGGAAGTCGATACACTCGACCTTTTTGATGTTCTCTTCGGCGAGGACAGCGGCCGGGCCGCCGATGGAGCCGAGGTAGAAGCCGTTGTGCTTGTTGCAGGCGTCGGTAACCTGTTGTGAACGATTACCTTTAGCGATCATGACCAACGAACCGCCGTTCTCCTGCAGCAGATCAACGTAGGAGTCCATGCGGCCGGCAGTGGTCGGTCCGAAGGAACCGGACGGTTTGCCTGGCGGCGTTTTAGCCGGACCGGCGTAATAGATCGGATGATTCTTGAGGTAGTCCGGTAGCGGCTTGCCGCTATCAAGGATCTCCTTGAACTTGGAGTGGGCGATGTCACGACCGACGACTATTGTGCCGTTAAGCAGCAGCGGTGCGCCGACTTCGAGTTTGGTCAGCTCGGCAAGGATTTCACTCATCGGCTTGTCGAGATCGATCGGGGTGCCGTGACTGTGCTTGCCGCGGTACTTCTCCGGAATATGCCGACCTGGATTGCTGTCCATCTGTTCGACAAACAACCCTTCATGGGTGATTTTGGCCTTGATGTTACGGTCTGCCGAGCACGATACGGCCATACCGATAGGGCAGGATGCGCCGTGACGTGGCAGACGGATCACGCGAACATCGTGGGCGAAGTATTTACCGCCGAACTGGGCGCCGATACCGAGGTCTTGAGCCGCCTTGAGCAGTTTGTCTTCGAGCTCGATATCGCGGAACGCCTGACCGTGGTCATTGCCTGAAGACGGCAGGCCATCGAGCTCTTTGGCGGTGGCGAGTTTGACCGTCTTCATACAGGCGTCAGCCGAGGTGCCGCCGATGACGAAGGCGATATGGTAGGGCGGGCAGGCTGCGGTGCCGAGGGTCTTCATCTTGGCGACAAGGTAGTCGTGAAGCTTGTTCGG
>CBDUUF010000405.1:0-2134 GCA_965370375.1 uncultured Desulfuromonadaceae bacterium | reverse complement strand
CGGTATCGATGACATAAACCTGCTCGAGGAGACAGATCTCACTAAAATATTTATGGATCTGACCTTCGATAATCTTGTCGACGATCTTTTCCGGCTTGCCACTTTCGATTGCCTTGACGCGCATGATCTCTTTCTCTTTTGCCACAACTTCGGCCGGAACCTCTTCACGGGTCAGGTACTGCGGTCCGGCAGCAGCAACATGCATGGCAATCTGGCGGGCGACAACAGCAATCTGGTCATCATCCTTCGATGCATCGAGTTGCACCATGCTGCCGATCTTGCCACCGGCATGAACGTAAGACGCTACAACACCCGTAGAAGTCTCCATCCGGGCAACACGGCGAATATTCATATTCTCGCCAATAGTTGAAATCTGGTGGGCCAATTCTTCACTGACTGTCCGCCCACCCTTTGTGAACGCACAAGCTGCCAATGCCTCAACATCAACCTGGTTCTCATTCAACACAACTTCAGCAACACCTTTGGCGAAAGCCTGGAATGCTTCATTTTTAGCGACAAAATCGGTTTCGGAATTAACTTCGGCCAATGCGCCGACTTTACTGCTACCGGCTGCGGAGACCATGCCCTCAGCAGCAACACGGTCTGATTTTTTAGCGGCCGCCGACAGACCTTTCTTGCGCAGGAAGTCAATTGCCTCTTCCAGGTTGCCATCAGTCTGATTCAATGCTTTTTTACAATCCATCATGCCAGCGCCAGTTTTAGCACGCAGTTCAGCAACCATAGATGCAGTTATTTTTACCACGGGTTCCTCCTGATTATCTCTGTTACAAGCTCTTGGCCTGATTATAGTTTGGACAAAAGAATGGCGGCCGCAAGATTGTCGCGGACCGCCATTAATCTGAGTTTATAATTATTCGGCTGGAGTATCGGTCTTTTCTTCAGCCGGAGTTTCTGCCTTCTCTTCAGCTGGGACTTCGGTTTTGGCTTCCACCGGAGCATCAGCTTTTTCTTTAACCGGGGCTTCAGTTTTCTCTTCAGCAGGAGCAACGGCATTTTCTTTTGCCGGGGCTTCAGTTTTGGCTTCAACCGGAGCATCGGCTTTTTCTTTAGCCGGGGCTTCAGTTTTGGCTTCAACCGGTGCATCAGCTTTTTCTTTAGCTGGGGTTTCGGTCTTGGTTTCAGCTGACTGGTCAGCACCTTCAGCATCTGTACGCAGAGAAGCCTGACGCGCCTCAGCACCTTCGATACAAGCTTCAGCCATCTTGGAAGCAAACAAACGCAAAGCGCGAATTGCATCGTCATTACCCGGGATGATGTAATCGATATCATCCGGATCACAGTTGGTGTCAACTACGGCAACAACCGGAACCCCGAGTTTACGGGCTTCATTAACTGCAATAGCTTCTTTTTTCGGGTCAATAATAAAAATAGCACCAGGCAGTTTGGTCATCATTTTGATGCCACCCAGGTTCTTTTCGAGTTTGATCCGCTCACGCTCAAGCTGCAGACCTTCTTTCTTGGTGATCAGGTCAAAGGTGCCATCAGCAGCCATCACCTCAATTTTTTTCAGACGATCAATACTCTTCTTGATAGTCGCGAAGTTTGTCAACATGCCGCCGAGCCAGCGGTTATTAACAAAGTACTGACCTGCACGTACGGCTTCCTCTTTGATCGAATCCTGCGCCTGCTTTTTGGTGCCGACAAAAAGAACTTTGTCGCCATTCTCTACAACCTGCTTGATGAAATCGTAAGCAGTACGGAAATAACGTACTGTCTTCTGCAGGTCGATAATGTAGATGCCGTTTCGTGCACCGAAGATATACGGTTTCATCTTCGGGTTCCAGCGTTTGGTCTGATGTCCAAAATGGACACCGGCTTCCAGCAATTGCTTCATCGTAATCTGTGCCATGTTTCCTGCTCCTGTTTTGTTTTTCCTCCGCTCTCATCAGCCCCGGAGATAACCACAACACCAACGTTGCGGCACCCATCCCTGAGTCAGAGAACGTGTGATTTGAGTAACGCGCCTATATACCATTCTTACTGTCGATTGGCAAGTGCAAAATGACCTTAAATCCGGTTTACACTCGTGAATTCTTATACTAAGATGCACAGCGTCATGACACGTCAAAAAATAAATTTCTATATAATACGCGAAGTCCTTACACCGA
Organism: uncultured Desulfuromonadaceae bacterium; assembly: GCA_965370375.1. GTDB lineage: Bacteria > Desulfobacterota > Desulfuromonadia > Desulfuromonadales > UBA2294 > Kmv16. The sequence goes on along the minus strand of CBDUUF010000405.1, from coordinate 5 downwards.
CCATC
>CBDUUF010000404.1:0-2134 GCA_965370375.1 uncultured Desulfuromonadaceae bacterium | reverse complement strand
CGGTTCGGTGATCGCTTCCGCGCTGACTTCTGAACTGCGGCGAAAGTCGTCAACCACCATCCCATGACCCGCAGACCAGACGCTGACGTTGCCGGGTTTGAAGGCTTGTAACTCGCCTTCACACGCTTCCAGATAGGCTTTTTTTAACAGCGCCTGTTGTTCGGCCAAAACGCAGTTTATCAAGCGATTACAGCCATTTTCCGAGTTTCCCGACAACAGCTCTTCCGGAAAGCGAGAAAGTCGTCGGCCAATAGGGCGGCAACGTCGATATCACAGGCGCGCTGCAGCCCCTTCCAGGCAGGAATACTGTTGACTTCCAGCACGCTGTAGTGGCCATTCTGATGACGAATAATATCGACACCGGCATAGTGCATCTTAAGCGTGGTTACGGCTGCTTCAGCCAACTGAGTCATCGTCTTATTGAGCGCTGCCGGTTCGCACAGTGCTCCCTGAGCAACATTATTCAACCAGCCGACCCCATTGCGCCGCATCGCAGCGATGGCCCTGCCGTTAATCACAAAGACCCGCCAATCGTGCGGTTCCGTGCCGCAATCGACAAACCGCTGAAGATAGTAGATACCACCGTGGCCGGCTTGTCTCAACAGCGCTTCGAAGTTTTCGATCCGTTGCAGACCTTCACCTTGAGAGCCAAACAGAGGTTTTGAAATCAGTGAATGACCGCGCTCAAGTTCTCGTTGACCAATCATTATCGCCTGTTTACGATCACGCACTACCCAGGTCGGTGGTGTTGCAATAGCGGCCTGGTGGAGTAGAAAGCTGGTCATTCCTTTGTCAACACTGCGTTCGATCGCCCGACCACTGTTATAGACCGGAATCGCCAAACGTTTTAGTGCATGCAAAATATCGAGATAAAAGATCACCTCATCCACTGATCCGCCCGGTACACCGCGCACAAAAACGCCATCCGGTAGTGCATCGTCGAAGCCAGGCATGACGACCGGCAGCTGATCGTGTTCAATATCAATACGACATTGAGTCAGTGAGACATAGCAGCTGTCATAGCCGCGCTCAGCAAACACCCGGCGCAGTTGCCGACCGTGCCAGCCAGGATCGTCGGTAAGGATGGCGATGCGGCCCACTCATCAGCCTCCAAATGAGCGTTTCAACAGCGCCTCATCGAGTCGTCCTGCATGGAAGCTGTTACCCGAGTCGAGCGCGGAAACAACGACGCTGGCCGGGCTGAAGAGCATAGGATCGATCTGAAAAAAGTCGTATTGGTATTTTTTGAATGTATCAGCAAAAGGCATACCATAATCTTTCGATGTGGAGCTTGGCAGATCTTCTGCCAGTGCCCGGGCAGCGTCATCATCGCCTTTGACAAACAGGTGGACCTGTCCGGCAAACAGAATGGCGTCATTGGTTCGCCCCATCGCCTGCACGAAATCGGGCGAAGGAGGGCAAAGTGGTGCGCTGCCGCTGCCGTCAATGATATTTTCGAGTGGGAAATGGAGTTCATGCGCTTTGTGCATGGCTACTTCCAGTACTCTGGCAACGACCTGCACGCTGCCGGCAAGGCTGGTGGTGGGTGTCAGAATAATGGTCAGTGCCGATGGCTCGACTTTACAGTCGACTGCGATTTTCTCGATCAGCGGCAGTGGTGGTACTTTATCGACCTCCATCACCAGACAGGTTTCGCTCGACTGGTCGGCATAATCAAGCTCTTTATAGAGCGGCTCTTTGAGGCAGAGTGCGCGTGCCGGACCGGAACCGAGCGCATAAAATTTATCATGAGAGAGACTCCAGCCGGCATATTGACTGCCAAGACAGGCTAAGACCGGATTGGTGGTATGGACGTTGACGGTCAGGGGCCACTGCCGGGTATAGCTGCTGTGTTCCAGGGTGACCGTTCCCAAACCGCCGAGACAGACCTCGGCGACCCGCCGACCGGCTTCCAGACCACCAGCGGCCTCGATACCGGCATCGATGATGGTGCAGCCATTGTCGAGCGTGGTGATTTTCAGGCGCAGTAACGGCGCATTGTCGATCATTGACCGGACGATTGGCAGCGCCTCCTTGTTAACACTGATCGGTGGTAAATTTTCTCTCATAGCGTTTCACTCTTGCTGTTTGATATAAGGTTAATGTGCAATATTACTGGTGGCCAACGTTCCGG
>CBDUUF010000403.1:0-2136 GCA_965370375.1 uncultured Desulfuromonadaceae bacterium | reverse complement strand
GTATTACGCCAATTCATCAACCGCCACCCGATAGCGCGGATCTTCAATCACGTTAACCTCAATCATACTCCCGGCATTCTTCAGCAGGGCACGACACTCGGCGCTGAGAAACTTAAGCCGCAGTTTATTCCCCTGGTCGAGATAGCGCTCAGTCAGATTGCTGACTGCTTCTATCCCGGAATGATCACAAACCCGTGCACCGCGAAAATCAATCACCACTTCGTCAGGATCTTCACCAGGGGTGAACTGATCATGGAATGAGCGGATCGAACCAAAAAACAGCGGGCCGTTCAAGCGGTAGGTCTTGACCCCGGCATCATCAACTGAGATGTCAGAATAGATCCGCCGGGCATTTTGCCAGGCGAAGACCAGCGCTGAAACAATGACCCCGACGGCAACGGCGATCGCCAGATCGGTAAATACGGTGACCGCTGAAACCAGCACCAGAACCAGGGCGTCAGTTAACGGGATCTTGTGCAGGATACGCAGGCTCGACCAGGCGAAGGTGCCGACAACGACCATGAACATCACGCCGATCAAGGCTGCCAGGGGGATCATTTCAATCAGGCTTGAGGCGAAGACGATAAAGATCAACAGACAGAGGGCGGCGGTGATGCCGGAGAGGCGCCCGCGGCCGCCGGAGTTGATATTAATAATACTCTGGCCGATCATTGCACAACCACCCATGCCGCCGAAGAAGCCGGTGCAAACGTTGGCGACCCCCTGACCGATACATTCGCGATTACCCCGACCACGGGTTTCGGTGACTTCGTCAATCAAGGTCATGGTCATCAGCGATTCGATCAAGCCGATCGCGGCGAGAATCACTGAGTAGGGGAGAATAATCAACAGACTATCAAGGTTCAGCGGGACCAGTGGCAGATGGAAGGTCGGCAGACCGCCGGCGACTGAAGCGAGATCGCCGACGGTGCGGGTATCGAGACCAAACCCGTGGACCAGAGCGGTGACCACCAGGATCGCGGCCAGGGCTGACGGGAAGGCCATAGTCAATTTCGGCAGTAAGTAGATAATCGCCATGGTCAAGGCGACCAGGCCGAGCATCAGGAAGAGGGTTGGCCCCTGCATCCATTGCTGTACGCCAGCGGCGTCAGCCAGCTTGAACTGACCGAGTTGGGCGAGAAAGATGATAATCGCCAGACCGTTGACAAAGCCGAGCATTACCGGATGCGGAATCAGCCGGATAAACTTACCAAGTTTCAATAATCCGGCGCTGACCTGAATAATTCCCATCAGGACGACGGCGGCAAACAGATATTCGACGCCGTGGTCAGCGACCAGCGACACCATGACCACCGCTAACGCACCGGTAGCACCGGAGATCATCCCCGGGCGACCGCCGATGACAGCAGTAATCAGCCCGACCATAAAGGCGGCATAGAGTCCGACCAGCGGTTCAACTCCGGCAACGAAGGAGAAGGCGACCGCTTCCGGAACCAGGGCGAGGGCGACGGTCAGGCCGGAGAGCAGATCAGCTTTGCTGCTCGCACTTTTTCTGACGAGAAAATCAAACATTGTTTGTCCTTAAATAGTCGATTTTACGCAGAAAACGCGCAAAAGGACGTGGACTATAGGCGTGTTGTTTGACTATGGCAAGTAAATAATTATTATCGCTTGAATCGCTGAATTTGCTATGCTGTTGAGACGGTTTAACCGCTGAGCACGCTGAGAACACCAAAGTTTGTTTTTGTCGTTTCGAACATTTCTTTAGGAGAACTAACCGAATGGAAGTTGAAAAGATCAAACTGCAGGCGGAAAGTGGTCAAACTCTGGAAGTCGTGGTTATCGAGAAGCAGGCTGACGCGATCTATGTTGCAATCGGTGAAGGGATTCACAATGTAAAGTGTAAACTGCTGCCGACGCGCAATGAACTGGCCTATGTTGGCAGTGTAATGGGGCGTGAGCTCATTTACGAGCGGAGTGTGAAGGATGTGCAGGCCGATATCGCTCATGTAGAGCAGGTGAGATTCCAACACAAAATTCGTTAATAGTAGGTTAAATATAAGACACAAGAAGGGGCAGGCTGCTTTTACTTTAAAGTAGCCTGTCTTCATTTACAAAGTTAGCTCCACCATATTCTGTTCTACTTCTTCCACCAGGGTGATGACGTGTTTTAGA
>CBDUUF010000402.1:0-2154 GCA_965370375.1 uncultured Desulfuromonadaceae bacterium | reverse complement strand
ACAGAAACTCACCCTGGGCAAAATTGACCACCCGGGTTGATTTATAAATCAACACAAAACACATTGCCACGACCCCGTACAAGGTACCGACAATAAGACCGTTGATAACTAACTGTATTAACAACTCTGTATTCATGTCTTTTTCACTTTTCTACCAGCCAGCTAACGCTTTGCGCGGGCTACCGGCATGAATATCGAGCTCGACCACCCGCAATTCAGTTTTGATATTCGAGGTTGTACCATCCTGAAAGGTAATTTCAGTATCGACCGGAACCTGCTCCTGATCATTATAGACCGCATCGATAATCGACCCATATTTTTCACGGATAACGCCACGCCGTACTTTTCTGGTTCTGGTCAATTCACCATCATCAGCATCAAGTTGTTTATAGAGCAACAAAAACCGCTGGATACGTTGCTGCACCGGTAACGAATTATTAACTGTTTCAATTTCGGACTGAATCAGGTCATAAACTTCAGGCAGTGACGCAAGATTAATGTAATTGGTAAACGCAATCCGATTCTGTTCAGCCCATTTAGCGACAATATCGAATCTGACACAGACCATGGCAAACAGATAAGGCCGCTCGTTGCCGATCGTTACAGCTTCAGCAATATAGGGTGAAAACTTCAATTTATTCTCAATAAACTGCGGTGAGAACTTATTGCCGACAGAAGTCACAGCCAAATCACTGATCCGGTCAATAACTACCAGTTGGCCATTATCAACATTGAAGTAACCGGCATCACCGGTCGACATCCAGCGCTCGGCATCAACAGCTTTACGCGTCTCCTCTTCATTTTTGTAATAACCGCAGAACATACCAGGGGTCCTGGCAATAATTTCACCAACGCCGTTTTCGTCGGCATTATTTATTTTGACTTCACTGCCGGAAAAAGGGACGCCAACAGAATCAAAATCGACAGCATCTGCAGCGTGGATTGTATAAGCGCCGCCCATCTCGGTCTGACCGTAGATCTGGCGCAAAGGAATGCCCATCGACAGAAAAAATCTGAAAGTATCCGGGCCTAAAGCTGCACCACCAGTTGCTGCCGAAGTCAGATTTGAGAAACCGATTCTGTCTTTGAGAGCCTTGAACAGCAGGTGCGTTGCCAGCCAAGAGCGTTTCTGTTGCAGGGCTGCTCGTTCAGACAAGGCCATGCCGAGTTTGAACATCATCCGCTTGAAAGGAGTCGAGTCCATCATCCTTGCCTTGATGTCCGCTGAAATAGATTCCCAGACTCTTGGCGCCAACAGGACAAAATTCGGCCCAATCTCCCGCAGATCATCCATCAAGGTTTCCGGCTCTTCGACAAAATTGACAATAATTCGCGACAATAATGCCTGCGCAACTGCGTAGACCTGTTCCATTACCCAGGGCAACGGCAGAGCTGAAACATAATCATCACCTGGATATCGCGGATCGGCCTGCAGGTAGTCGATACAGTGGATCAACAGTGGGCCACCCTGCAACATTGCAAGTTTCGGATTTGCAGTAGTGCCGGAAGTAGGACAAAGAATTGCTATATCGTCAGCCTCGCCCGCATCGACCAACGATCCGTATAACTCAGGCTGCTGTGATTCGAGATCGCTGCCGCGCTGCAACAGCTCATCCATACTTAACAGGCGATCATCCTGATACTTGCGCATCCCACGCGGGTCGACATAAACAATATGTTTCAAACCAGGACAGTCGTCGGCAATCTCAAGCAGTTTATCAACCTGCTCTTCATCCTCGGCAACGATCAATTCGGCATCGGCATAGTTAATCAGGTAGGTGACTTCCTCGTTCAGCGAATCCTGGTACAGACCAAAGATCGAGGCCCGAACAGCATGCGCTGCAATCTCGCTGAAAATCCAGTGTGGGCGGTTATCACCGATAATACCGACGACCCCTCCTGCCCGGACACCGAGTGAATACATGCCGAGAGAAATCAACCGGACTGATCGCTCATAATCGCTCCAGGTGATCTCGTTCCATATGCCAAAATCCTTCTCGCGCATGGCGACATCATCAGGATGATTCAGAGCATTGTAGGCCAGCAATTTCGGAAAGGTGTCGTAAACCGAAACATCGGGATAAAGCGGCAAATTGCTCAAGAGACGCCCTCCCCATCAGCTATTTCAGGTTCGACGTGCGGCTCGTCTTCGCC
>CBDUUF010000401.1:0-2157 GCA_965370375.1 uncultured Desulfuromonadaceae bacterium | reverse complement strand
AAGAACTGGGAGACGCATGGTCTCAATTCAGAGGTGTGTGTAGTTTTTAACATCGAAAAGAATATAGCGATTATCGGTGGCACCTGGTACGGCGGGGAGATGAAAAAAGGCATCTTCACCATGATGAACTACTGGCTGCCATTGCAGGGGATTCTTTCCATGCACTGTAGCGCCAACGTTGGCAAGGAAGGCGATGTTTGTCTCTTCTTCGGTCTCTCCGGTACCGGCAAGACCACTCTGTCAACCGATTCTACCCGTAAATTGATTGGTGATGATGAGCACGGTTGGGACGACGATGGCATCTTCAACTTTGAAGGTGGTTGTTACGCCAAATGCATAAACCTGTCGGCGGAGAATGAGCCGGAGATTTTTGGCGCAATCAAGCGCGACGCTCTGCTTGAGAATCTGGTCGCCAACGATGCCGGTGTAATAGATTTTGACGATGATGCAAAAACTGAAAATACTCGTGTTTCATATCCGATCGATCATATTGATAACCATGAGCCAAGCCTGAAGGCTGGTCAACCGAAGAACATCATCTTCCTGACCTGTGACGCTTTCGGCGTGTTGCCTCCGGTCTCCAAGCTGACCAAAGAGCAGGCGATGTATTATTTCCTCTCCGGTTACACGGCTAAGGTTGCTGGAACCGAACGGGGTGTGACCGAACCGCAAGCGACCTTCTCGGCCTGTTTCGGCGAGGCCTTTTTGCCGCTACATCCGACCGTCTATGCCAAATTGCTCGGCGAAAAGCTGGATAAGCATGGAGTAAATGCCTATCTGGTCAACACCGGCTGGGCCGGCGGCGGCTACGGTGTCGGCAAGCGGATGAGTATTAAGGCGACCCGCGCCTGCGTTAACGCGATCCTTGATGGCAGCATTGAAAAGATGGAGTTTGATCTGACTCCGTGGTTCCGCCTGAAAATTCCGAAAGCTCTGCCAGGCGTTGAGTCGAACATTCTTAATCCACGCAATGCCTGGGCCGACAAGGATGGCTTTGATGCCACAGCCAATAAATTGGCCGGCATGTTTATTGAGAACTTTAAAAAATATATACAGTCTGGCGATGATTTCGACTTTACGCAGGCTGGTCCGAAGCTCTAAATAAGAGTTATCTGATGTATGAAGAGGGGCGATTCCGCTACGGGATCGCCCTTTTTTAGTGACCCGCCGCACGGTCGGTATTCGCTTTGACTTTTACTCCCCGGGTTGCTAAACTCACCGCTCAAAATTGATTGAAAGGGATTTTTATAACCATGCTTACTTTATTTATTGCCCTGGCTGCCGGAGCTCTTGCTGGTTTGGCCCTGCATTTTGCCGTTGGTTTGGCCCTCGCATATACCATCACTGCCGGACTTCTGGTCACTATCGCTACCTATTATTTGATGTACCGGGTCCTGACCAAGAAAATTCAGACCACTATGGAGATTGTGCAACGGGATATGATGGCTAACCGGATTGAAAAGGCCATCAAAACGCTCGAAGGGACAAACTCCTACGGTAAATGGCTCTTTTATCACAAGGCGATGACCAATTCGCAGATCGGTACGATTTATTACCTGAAGCGCAATTTCACCAAGGCCTTCGAGTATCTTGAAAAGGGATTCACCCGGCATTGGAGTGGTATGGGGATGCTGGCAATCTGCTACATGCATAAGCATAAGAACGGCAAGATGATTGATACTTTCGATAAGGCGTTGGTCGGCACCAGAAAAGAACCGGCGCTCTGGGAATTATATGCCTTCTGTCTCAATAAATCCGGTGAGAAAGAGAAAGCGATCAGTACCCTGGAAAAAGGTCTGAAGAAGATCAATGGCCATGAAAATATGACAGCTAATCTTGCTGCCCTCAAAGATGGTCGCAGGATGAAGATGCAGGCTTATGGCGATCTCTGGTATCAATTCCACCTGGAAAAGCAGGGTGCAATTATCAAGAAGCAGACCAAAGCCATGACCGGTCGTCGCAAAACGATCGTTCGCTGATAAAGATCGATGGCCAGTAAAGACAAAACCAGAGTAGACACTTTTAACAACCCCTTCAGTGGACTGAAGGGGTTGTCTGTTTCCAGTCAGCAAAAAACTGTAGTCGAAAAACGACCGCTACCCAGGAAGGCAGAGCCGGAACCTACCCAGGAACCGACGCCAGAGCCGCTTGATGCGG
>CBDUUF010000400.1:0-2160 GCA_965370375.1 uncultured Desulfuromonadaceae bacterium | reverse complement strand
CCTCCTTGCCGGATAGGTCCTTGCGCTTGATCACCTGTTCGACCTCTTCAGACAGAGCATATGACGCTGCGGCCCGAATATTTTCCAGGTGATGGCGGTATGGACTAACCTCAGATGCGGCCATTAATTCAGTCATTTTTGCAGTATCGATGCGCAGAATCTCCAGATCGAAAAACAGGGTTGTTTCAGTTATCAGTCCGAGCACCTCACGTACCCGGGTCAGCAACCGTTTGTGGCTTTCGACTGCGCTATCGGCAGCAAACAACAGATAGGCGTAGTTGTACGGTTTCAATGCCAGCCGCTGTAGCGTTTCATAATTCAGCAGCGCCCCGGCAAGCTGCGTGGTGGTCAGCGTCGCAGCATCAATAGTCGTTCGATATCGGGCACGGAACTTCTCCGCACCGGCAACAGCTGCACTCAGGTCAATTTCAATCTGCGGGTCATCTGCTGCTGTGTACAAGCCTTCGAAGCTCCAGCGCATCTGGTCGGGTTGCTCAGTCATAAAAGCTCCTGCTGTCATTTGATAAATATAAGAGATGTCTTTAAGACTATATATCGTATTGGTCAGTAAAAGATTTCTCTCTACATGTGCGCCATAGCTCAAAATCCGCCGTAGCTTTATGCGAAGGAGGGTTGGCGAAGGCGTACGTTCGAAATGACAAATAAACGAGTACACTAAGCACTTGCTTGTCATCTCGACGGAAGGGAGAGATCTGCCTTTAAGCCTAGTTAATATTTCATGCACTATCTGCTTGTTGTCATAAATTCAGCTCACAATAGAGCATCAGTTTCAGTTTGTAAATATTCTGTCTCTTTACGATCTTTTAGTCCTGTGTTAAAACTAGACATTCATCTTTAATGGGAGTTGTTATGGATATAGCTGAATACTGCAAAAAAATTGATTCGCATCTGGCTGGCATTGAGGATACTGATCAGCGTCTCAAAGTAACCGCCGATATCCTCAGTCAGGCATTTCGGGTCGGCACCGATGAAGTTGCAATTTTTGTGCTTGATCCCGAGAAGGATATTTTGCACTTCATGTGGCCACACAAGCTTAAGTCGATCGGGTTTCTCCCGCTCTCCTCACTCGACTCGTTGGCGGCACGCACGGTGCGTGAAAACAAATCTTTTGTTAATAACCGCTTCGCTTCAGTGCACCACGCCTCGATCTTCGAGCGGGTACGACTTGAGGCCAAGGGCGATAAACCACAACCGATCCAGAAAATTATCAGTGTGCCGATCCCGGGTACAGACCGCCTGCATGGGGCAATTCAGATTTCCCGCAAGGGCGAGAGCGCCGATACAACCGTCGATTTCACTGATTATGACAAGAACAATCTGACCAAGATTGCTGTAACGCTGGCGAAGCATCTGGACTAATGTCTAAACCTCTCAACACCATCTGAATTATTTACAACAGCGTCTGTCATCCCCGAATGATTCTATCGGGGATCCATTCTTAAGATTTGGATTCCCGATTACATCCTCGGGAATGACAGCTTTATTTCGTGCTGAATACTTTGCTGTTTGTAAACAAAAAGGCCTGGCATTTGCCGGGCCTTTTTGTTTAATAAAAATTTTTTTAACTAACCACGCAGCACACTCGCTGTCGCTAATGCTATAGCAGACAAGCTAAGGCCATGAAAACATTAATGATTTAACAGTCGGCTTTCAATGTCCATAGTTTGGTGTAAAATCCTTATAATCTCTATCCCATGCGGGGCCTTTGTATAAAAGACAACGTGGTGCTGATAAATGTAGCCAAAACAACCATCAAGGACGTAGCTGTAGTCTTTTCCAAATTGTGGATTCTTGGCCAGTTGCCCAAAAAGCTTACCTAGTTCAGTGATATACTTTATGCGTTGGTCACGACCCCACACCCTGTTCGTATAACGACCGACATCTTTGATGTCTGCCTGTGCCTCCTCCGTGACCGTGTATTTTGGCATTAACGAAGACCATCTTCGTCAAGCTCTCTGTTAATTGCCTCTATTGAAAAATCCTTAACTGTTGGACTTTCCTTTCCTTTGATTAAGGCTTGGCGCAAAGTATGAAACTTTGTCTCATTCTCCTCCAAAAGCCTCAAACCTGCTCTGACTACCTCACTAGCCGAATTAAATCGTCCAGTTGTCAGCTGTTCTGTAACAAAAACATCAAAAT
>CBDUUF010000399.1:0-2178 GCA_965370375.1 uncultured Desulfuromonadaceae bacterium | reverse complement strand
GCAACAAAACAAGATGCAATATAAAAAACAGCAAGGTATTGCGCAAACCAAAGAAGTCGTCAAGGAAGCGTTCTTCCGGTAGCAGGCGATTACTACCGGCGGTTCCGGCGTAGAGGATAAACGGCAACAGCCCGAGCAAGATCTGAGCAGCAGCAGCTAACAGACCAAACGAGCCACCGGTTTCGACAATCGGCCAGGCACCAAGGCCGATCCAGAAGATAAATAACACCTGCGGGATGATGATAAGTTTCGGCAAGCGTCGATCAATGCCGAGGCTGATATAGAGTGGAAAGGCGAGCAGCAGGGCGGCGAGCGCTACGAGATTGCGCAGACCACTGGTCGGAGCCGTCTGCATAAAAACGGCCAGTAGTTCATGCAGTAAAGAGATTACCCCGTCTGCCAGGTAAACGGCAAAAAACAGGTTGGCAAATTTTCGCATCAACGCACCCTTCCAACGATCATTCCGATCAACTGAACTCTGTTTAAGCAGTCAGCCGACGAGCATCGGCCACCAGTGCCGCGATGTCATCCGGGCTGGTCTGCCAAGAACACATCAGTCGCGCCTCACCGGTACCGATAAAGGTATAGAAATGCCAGCCGGCAGCTTTAAGACTATCGATCAAATTTTGCGGCATCCGAGTGAAAACCGCATTCGCTTCAACCGGGTGGACTATCTCGATCTCCGGTATTGCGCCTAACTGCGCCGCCAGTTCTTGGGCCATGGCGTTGGCGTGCCCGGCCCGTTCGAGCAGGGCACCGCCTGTCAACATACCGTACCACGGTGCCGACAGAAACCGCATTTTGCTGGCAAGTTGGCCGGCCTGCTTGCAGCGATAATCGAATTCGTCAGCCAGCTCCTTGTTAAAAAAGACCACCGCCTCGCCCAGAGCCATACCGCTCTTGGCCCCACCGAAGGTCAAGACATCAACTCCGGCCTGCCAGGTGATTTCTTTCGGGGCCACGCCGAGGCTGGCCACCGCGTTGGCAAACCGAGCACCATCCATGTGCAGTTTCAGATTATACCGATCAACTGCAGCACGGATTGCCTGCAGATCGTCCGGCCTGTAGACGGTGCCTAGTTCGGTCGCCTGAGTAATGGAGAGCACTTTAGGTTTTGGATAGTGGATATCGGTCCGGCGGTTGACGACAGTACCGATCGCTCCGGGATCGACCTTGCCATTGTCGCCGGAAACCAGCAGCACCTTGGTGCCGTTGGAGAAAAACTCCGGCGCCCCGCATTCATCGGTTTCAATATGTGCCAGCTCATGACAGATGATGCTGTGATACGAACGGCAAAGTGCCGACAAAGCGAGGGAGTTGGCAGCGGTACCATTGAACACGAAAAAAACCTGACAATCGGTCTCGAAAAAATCCCGCAGCTGGTTGCAGGCGCGGGCGGTCCAGGCGTCATCGCCGTAGGCATTGGCGAAACCGCTGTTGGCTTCCTGCATCGCCTGCCAGGCCTCCGGACAGATGCCGGAGTAGTTGTCACTGGCAAATTGATTTTTCGGTCCGTGCCGGTGTTCAGTCGGTTCCATATCAGTCCCCTGCGTCAGTTTTTGCCGGCGTTATAAGCCTCTCCAGTTCCAAAATATTCGCCCCCTCGATATGCTCACCGCCGATCCAGAATTGTGGGGTGCTGCGCACACCGAGTTGCCCGGTCAACTCCAGATGCTCTTCGAGCAACTGGTTGTCTTCAAACGTCGGTAGCGGATCGGTATCATACTTGCCGGCCATCACCGCATGGTAAGCGGCAGCCCGATCTTCAGAGGAGAGCACGAAAGCCGCCTTTGCCACAGCATCCGGATGAATGTCCATCAACGGAAAAAAGAAAACATAGCGGGTAACCAGCTCATCTTGATCAGCAAAGAAATCACTCGCCTTACGGCAATATGGGCAATCCGGATCCGTCACCTCGATCACCTTGGTCGGACCATGGCCAATCTTGACTGCCTTATCAAGCGGTAACTCCTCGATCATCCTGGCCTGCAACTCTGCCTTGGCCAGGTCGGTCAGATTGGTGCCGGCCTTGTCAATCAACGCCCCGAACATCAGATGTGATGAATCGGGAAAATAGTAAAAAATCTGTCCGGAGGCAATGACTTCATACATGTTATCGATCGGTGTCGGCTTGATTTCGGTATACATAAGCGTCGGAAAATCGGCGCGCAGTTGCTC